>CAYHIN010000007.1:26557-31262 GCA_964356705.1 uncultured Gammaproteobacteria bacterium | reverse complement strand
CATACTCCCCCGCCTGGAGAACCAAACAAATGCAATGGCACCTGTGGCTCAAATGCCAATTGCGAATCCGGTCTTACTTGTTACCAGGGATTCTGTCGCAAACCCGAGAACCTGACGTCTTCTACCTGCCAAAACGCAAGTCCCAGCACTACACCTATCACCGAGCTACCTAGCTCCGGCTCCACCACCCAAACTTGGCTGACAGTCATCACCGGCCTCGGCATACTCGGCCTCGGCTTCCTCCTGGCTCTCTAGACTCTATGTCTTATCCTCATTACAATCGCCTCTCCACCATCCGATCGTGTTCCCAAAATATCAATTACTCGCTGCAAATATGCCACATCAGCTTGACTGACAACAGCCTCAGTATGTGCTGCATCTGAGGTATCCCAATCCACCATTACCCGCTCACCTCCTTTAACCAGTGCCCGAGCCAAACCAACAGCATCGTGAATAGTATCCATTGGAATTACCTCAAACAAGTCGCTCAAGTCTGTAGTTAAGCCATACAAACGAGTACCGCCATCCTCATCCCGGTATGGCGCAACCACCAAAGACGCCTCACCTTCTTCTAGTTCGAATATCTCCCCGATCGCACATACAGCACAGTCATTGTTTCTATTTATCACGCTTCTGCTCACTCCGTGATTATACTATAAGACAATGAGAAGGGCATAGTTACTGTCCCCTTTTCAGTTCTTCAATCGCTTGCTCCAAGTTTTTCTTTGCACCAACCGATAATTCAGGTTGAAGTTCGGAAAAACGAACTTCATCAAAGACTCCAGTATCACTATCCAGCTTCCACTGAATAGCTACTTGAACTTCGGCAGTTCCCTCGGCCCCTCTACTATTATCCCAACCCCCAGGTCGCAGCGGTCTAATCACCTCCCCAGTTTCTGTATTAACTTCGAGATTCAGTCCTGTTCTACCACGCCCCGCCCATCCGCCCATCCGCCCATACTCTCCATGCCAGCAACTTCTCCAACTTCAGGCGAAAGGAGCCTAGCTTTTATACTAGAAACTAGATCCTCTTCATCACCCATCCTCCAATTCTACAACATGTTCCACCCGTATCAAAACCGAAAAAATTTGACAACAACAACAACAACTACAATCTCATCATGTCAACGGACAATCCGGCCACCCCAGAGATCGTAGACTCTCTTGCTCTAAAATATGTAGAGGCTGATGCTCTTGCTCAAACAGGTGGCGGATGGTTCGAAAAAGCCTTATCAAAATTTCTGGGCGAAGCAGTGCAAGGGGCAGCCAAAGAAGCGGGGGTGTCTCCGTGGGAAGCTATTCACAAAGCCGCCGAACAAAAAATTGTCGAGTCAGAAGAAGCCATGCAAAAGGGTCTCTAAACTAAACTTCTTTCCAAAACTTCAACCCCTGTATCTGCTCGAAGTGTTTCGTATTTCTGGTCGCCAGTTGTGCCTCATCTTATCTATATCAATCTTCCAGTCCGGGAATTTACCCTTATATTTTTTCACAATCGCCAATAGCTCTCCCGCCCTATTCAAAAAATTGTTTCTAAAATCAGTGCATTCACAAGTTGAGTCATATGTACATAAGTGTACATTAGCTTGACATCTTGTTTTCGTACATATATCATATGTACATGACCATCAAAGCCGATATCCAAGGCTTTGAGTGGGATCAAGGCAATTCAGTCAAAAATCTCAAGAAACACGGAATAAGTACTATTGAGACAGAAGAGATTTTCCTTGATGAACATTTAAAAGTGGAGATCGATATTAAGCATTCCGAGAGTGAACAAAGATACATTGCTTTCGGAAAAACTCAAAAGGAAAGAGTACTTTTTGTCGTTTTCACCATGAGGCAAGGTAAAATCAGGATTGTTTCATCCCGAATAGCTAACCAAAAAGAAAAGCTAAAATATGACCAAGCTTAAAAAAATTCCCAAATTTAAGTCCGAAGCCCAAGAACGGGAGTTTTGGCAGACCCATGATTCCACCGAATACGTAGAATATAAGTCCCTGCAAAACTGGAGTTTCCCCAACCTCAAACTATCCACCAAACCCATTACTATTAGGCTTCCAGTGGGCATGATCAACAGGCTCAAACTTCGTGCGGCCAAAACTGATGTCCCCTATCAATCTCTTATCAAAGAGTCCATATTTGACTTCTTATCTCGGCAATTGGTAAAATAAATTTAACAATTCGCAACGCGTTGAGGCAGTGCAGTAGAAATGCTCTTGTGACACGAGAGATTCCGCGGTTGGTGAAAGCGGAACGCAAAGGACAAATCGAATTACCCTGACCGAGCGGATCAGACAAAATCTGATACGGGAAAAGCCCGATATAGCTTACAGAGTGTGTCGGCAACGGAGCATTCGATGAGGCTAATCAAAAGTTAGCAAACCAAGGTGGTACCGTCCTAAAAAGGGCCCTTGTGAATAACCATATTTCTGTGGTTATTCATGAGGGCTTTTTCTTTGTCAAAAAATATGTTCACACAAGATCAACATCATACCTGGCAATTGCTTTTCACAAGGCAGCTTCCCCAGGTGGACAAGTTCGCCTGTCAGTTATTCAAAGACGGTTTTTCCCGTCTCAACATGTCACCTACTCACATTCCTTCGCTAGCTCAGCTCAACTCTCGCATTTCGTCTCATACAGATTGGAAAGTCACCCAAACCAAATCTCGGTACATGACTCGAATGGAATGGTTTACGGCTCTCAGTAACAAAGAGTTCCCCATCACAAGTTACATTCGTGACCAAAAAGAGCTAGATTTCACGCCTGAGCCCGATATCTTTCACGATATCTTTGGTCACCAACCTTTTATGTGCATCCCCGAATATGTCGAAATATTTAATATGTTTGCTTCAGCCTACTCAAAAACAAAAACAGATCAACAACGTCGGGACATCGGTCGCCTGGCCTGGTTTGGCTATGAGTTTGGCCTGATTAAAGAGGAAGATGAGATAAAAGCATTTGGTGCGGGTCTCCTATCTTCATTCTCAGAAATCCAAAATATTAATTCAGATTCCATTCCCAAAAAGCAATTTAGTATAGAAAATGTCCTAGCTGGTCACAAACCAGGCGGCAATCGCATTGGCGATCGTGTCTATGGTGTTACTGAAAACACCGAGCTATTTGTGTTTAACTCACTAAACCATTTAAAATCAGAGTTAGCTCGTTATTTCGACTCTCTATAAATATGACTGATCTCGCTCACCAAAAATGTGTCCCTTGCGAAGGAGGTACTCTTCCTCTTACTCGAGAGCAGTTCTCGGCTTACCTACCTCAAGTCACCGACTGGCAAATTGAGGGCGACAAGTCATTGTCACGACAATTTGAATTCAAAAATTTTCGCACCGCAATGGGGTTTGTCACCCAAGTAGGTCTCCTAGCCGAAAAAGAAGGT
The DNA here is from genome assembly GCA_964356705.1 of uncultured Gammaproteobacteria bacterium. GTDB lineage: Bacteria > Patescibacteriota > Microgenomatia > CAZETR01 > Amesbacteraceae > CAYHIN01. The sequence goes on along the minus strand of CAYHIN010000007.1, from coordinate 27,871 downwards.
CACCATCCTGATATATATCTCCGCGACTACAAGTTCGTGATCATCACTTTCTCAACCCATGCCATCGGCGGACTATCCATCAACGACTTTGTAATGGCCGTTAAGATAAATGAGATAATGGTATAGTCAAAAATATGGACAAAATTGATGAATTACTGACCCGCGGCGTGGCCAATGTGATTCCAAACAAAGAGTCACTTGAAAAACTTTTGAGATCAGGCAAAAAACTCAACATTTACTTCGGCGTCGATCCCACAGCCCCCCACCTGCACCTTGGCAACGCCACTCACTTGCGCCGTCTCCAGGCATTATCTGATCTTGGTCACAACATAACTTTCTTAATCGGCGATTTTACCGCTCTCATCGGTGACACCTCTGACAAAGATTCCGAACGTCCAGTTCTCACGCTCGAGCAAATCGACACCAACTGGCAAACCTATAAGTCTCAAGCCGAAAAATTAGTCGATTTTTCTAAAATAACTATCAGACGCAACTCTGAGTGGCTTTCGAAGCTCTCCTTCGAGAATACTATCAAGCTCATCCACGAATTCAGTCTCAACGACTTCATCTCTCGCGAACTCATCAAGAGAAGGCTAGGATCTGAAAATTCAACCATCAACTTAGCAGAGACCTTATACCCAGTCATGCAAGGCTACGATTCCTGGTTTTTGGATACGGATCTCCAGCTGGGTGGCACCGATCAAACATTTAACATGCAGGCCGGTAGAGTCCTCCAAAAAAAACGCCGCAACAAAGAGTCCTACATATTAACTGGCGAGTTTCTAGAGGGCACAGACGGCCGCAAAATGAGCAAGAGCTGGAGCAATGCCATCTGGCTAGACGATGCCCCAAACGAGATCTATGGCAAGATAATGTCCCTCAAAGACGGTCTTATCGAGAGATACTTTCTTCTGGCCACAAATCTATCTTCTGACCAAATTCCGACTAGTGGCCACCCCATGGAGCTAAAAAAACAGCTCGCCCACCAAATAGTTCTAGAATTACACGATGCAAAATCAGCAGACGCTGCCAAGGCCCACTTCGAATCTACCTTCCAGAAAGGTCTTATACCCTCTACTCTGCCCGAATTTACAGTAACGAGTACAAATATAGTCGATGTTCTAGTGGAAGCTGGACTAGCTTCCAGTAAATCCGACGCCAAGCGCCTCATCGACCAAAACGCAGTTGAGGTCGACGAAAAGAAAATACATGATACTTTATACGTAATACATGATACTCATGTACTCAAAGTCGGCCGGAGGTTTGCAAAAGTTTCCAAGCAAATCTAACTAGATTCAATTGCCTTCTCCACCT
>CAYHIN010000007.1:9421-26457 GCA_964356705.1 uncultured Gammaproteobacteria bacterium | reverse complement strand
CACAACTCTTCTACTATTCTTCGGCCTGGCACCACATCAGTCACACCTGCCCACCGCAGTCCAGATCCATCAGCGAACACCAGGTCAGCAGATCTCAATATCTCTTTGTAGCCTGGATCATCCTGGGCTAGCATGACGATTTCAGGATTAGCTGTCACCACAAAAAAAGGCCTATCTATAGACTTTTTAGTCAAAACTTGGCCAAGAATCTCTAGCACTCGATCCTTGTCACTGCTAGCCACCTTTACCCCTAGAATGTCGTGGTACTTCGGTCCATCTATCATAATTTAGCTTCACCAGCGGCCTCTCTTGCTGCCCTAGACAATGATACGGGAAATACGCAAAAAATGCCAAAATTACTACAAGATGATGACTTATCAACACGAACTTCAGCCTCAATCAGCTTCAGCATTAACAACTTATCCACATTCATACATTTACACACTATAGGAACTTGTTAGATAACTATAGGTTTCCATTGCTGCTTTTTGCCAAGAAAACTCCTCCACTCTCTTCTTTCCCAGCTCGATCAGACTTTTTTGCAACTTCACATCCTTAATTACTTTCTCCAAAACCGTTCGTATATTCTCTATATTGTAGGGGTCAAATAGCAACCCCGCATCTCCCACTACTTCCGGCAGTGCTCCCCCGTTACTCGATACCACAGGCACTCCCGCCCGCATGGCTTCTATGATAGGTAGTCCAAATCCTTCAGTGATACTTGGCTGTACATACACTAGCGCATTCCGTAGCAGACTATCTCTTTCTGTTTCACTAATGTATCCGGTGACGAGTACATTGTGTTTTTTCGCCAACTCCACTACTTCTTGATAGTTCCATCCCAGCTTGCCTGCAATAACTAATCGCAATTTGTCATCCTGAGGCGCACCGAAGGATCCAGAACTAAATGCCCTTATCAATCTCTCTAGATTCTTTCTCGGCTGCACCGTGCCTACAAACAATAAATATCTCTTTGGCTTTAAATCAAACTTTTTAAGAATACCAGATGCTTCACTACGTTCAGCATGACGAGATCGGTCATCCTGATCCTGAGCAGAGTCGAAGGAGAAGGATCCAGTTCCTTCATAAATTACTTTTATCTTCTTCTCCTCCGCTCCCAGTCTCTCCACCAACTGTTTCTTCGTAAATTCACTCACAGCTATTATCTTCTTAGCACTTAGCACTGCGTACTTAGTACTGAGGGGCAAATACCACCGCTGTAGCGCATTCTCATAGGCAGGTAGCCACTCATATTCAATGCCGTGAATCGTAACGACCGTCGCCAGTCCTGGTCTTCGTAGCACAGGCAGCGTATGCGCCGGTACCCACAAGATATCCAACTTATCTACCCAAGTTCGTGCAGCCAATCCCACCTGCGTCCACAAATACTTATTCCGAATATTTATTACTCTCACTTTGTCATCCTGAACGTAGTGAAGGATCCAGTCTGGATTCTTCGGCTCTGCCTCAGAATGACGGGTGTACAGCACCCACTCATGTTCTCTCGCCTCCGGCAAACCCAGCAAGTGTTTGATCATCTGATACGAGTACTCCTCCGTCCCCGTTCTTTCCGGTCCAAACGCCCGACTAGCATCAATTCCAATCCGCATTTCTCAATTTTAAGCTATTTACTTCCTTTAGTCAGTACTATGAACTTTTTTTCTGATTTTCTATCGCATGCACGATTCCCAATACACAAGCAGCCAAGACCATATAATCACCCAGGTCATTAATGGCCTCTGACACACCCACTAAAAAATTATAATCGGGGTTAGAAAGCCCTATTGTTCTAGCTACGTAACCACCAAGACGAAACCCTGCAGCTCCCAATGCACCTAACACCACCTCGTCCTCAATACTCATGTCCACATTATACACTACAGGATACATGGGCACAACATAGACTATTCCACTCTCCACCCCACTCCATCACTCACAATCTGTATCTCACCCTCCAGATCAGTCCTCAGCAGCTTGATCCCCAAGCTTTCTAGAAGTCCTACGGTCTCGGCTGTTGGATGACCATACCTATTGTTTTTCCCCACAGACACCACTGCTAGCTCTGGCCTGACGACAGACAGCCAGGAGCTGGTAGTCCCAAACTTACTCCCATGGTGCGCCACCTTGAGCACATCCACATCCGAGAGTAGTCCTGTAGCCAGCTGGTCATCCAGGATCGCAATATCCGCGTCTCCAGTAAACATCATCTCAAACTCACCGTATCTCAAGACTCCCCCGATCGAAAACTCATTTGTCCCCGCCCCAATGATCGACAAACCCAAAACACCTTCCCTCTCCATAATTGTGGAGAGGGGCAGGGGTGAGGTAGATAAGGCCAGTTCAGGCGATGAAATGTGTTGCGCTACCCACTTTCTCTCCGGCCACACCACCTCAAATTCCATATCTCCAAACCTAATTACATCCCCCGCATATATATTTTTGACTTCCACTCGTTTCTCTTCTAACACCCGCTTCACATTCTGATATGCCGTAGTTTGCGTTCCAATAGGCACAGTGAAAAATTTATCGATCTTATATCTACCTACTACTCCTGCCATCCCACCCACGTGATCTGCGTCTGGATGTGTGAGTATAACTACATCCAGACTACGATCATAAAACGGCATGTGTGATCCCAAGCAAGCTTGGATATCGCTGTTCGGCCCAGAGTCCACTAGCATTTGCATATAGCCTTTCCAGATCAATATCGCATCCCCTTGTCCCACATCACACACCACTACATGCAGTTTGTTATCAGGAGTTACGATTACAGCCGTCCACACCGCAATCAGTACCAAAGAAAGTCCTACAAATATATATTTGCTCATAGACAAGCTCTGTCATCCTGAACGTAGTGAAGGATCCAGTGAAGCCTGGATTCTTCGCCGTAAGCTCAGAATGACAATCAGTAATACATAATATGCTCCCACCCACACCCAGGACATCTTCCCCACACTGATACTAGCCAGTGGCAGCTGCGAAAAAAACTCTGCTCCCAGATTCATAAGTCGCAAAAAAGGATACGCCAGATATGATATTAGTTCTCCTACAAACGGCCACACTACTCCCATTCCCAGAGCCAAAAGCAATATCTGCATCGCAATAGGCACTATCCATAGCATGAGGGCATTGGACACCGGCGCAATCAGGCTCAAATCTCCAAAATAATGCAAAATAATAGGCGTGGTAAACAGCTGCGCCCAAAGAGTAGTTTTTAGATCACCAAAAAAAGTCATTCTGAGCATCGCGAAGAATCCAGAAGAAGCTGGATCCTTCACTACGTTCAGGATGACAGGGTTTGCCTGCAGCACTCCCACAGTCGCCGCCACCGACAGCAAAAATCCCAAATCCTCAGCATAGCTCGGTCTAATAACGAGCATTAGTCCAGTTACTATTCCCAACACCCAATACCCATCCGCAGGTCTACCCAAAAGCAGAGCTGCATAAGTAAGTATTGCCATGATTCCGGCTCGCACTACAGAGGCCGTCATCCCTGCCAAATACATATACAAAATAATACTTAATACCACAAACAGTATCGCCCACCTCTTTGACACTAGCTTTACAGCCACAGCCATCGCCACTCCTCCGATTATCGTCACGTTGTATCCCGAGGCGGCCACCACATGCAACATTCCCACTCTTCTATATGCCGTCTTTAGCCCAGTGCTCAATTTGCCTGACCCACCCAACAGTATTCCCGATGCCAATCCCGCCTCATCTCCTGGTAGCCATGATTCCACCAGTCCCTCAAAGTCACTTCGAAGCAGTAGCGATCCCCCAAATACCAAAACCAGCCCCAGGACAAATATCTTTTTGCTCATTTTGTATCTATCAAGTCCTTTATCTCTTCGTACACTTTTGGAGTCAAAATCTTTTTGCCTACTAGCTCCTCCAGATTTACATATGGCCGCTCGCCAATTATCTTTCTGGCCGTCACCTCCCCGATTTTAGGCAGTGCTTCCAGCTCTACTTGAGTCGCCAAATTAATATTTATCTTGGGTACCTCAATAATATCTATTTCGCGTTTAGAGTTTCGGATTTGGATATTAGAGTTTAAATTCAGTCCTCCGGATCGGAGGACAAACACTCCAGACCCTATCAAAATACCTCCAAATAGTGCAATTACTGCTATTTTGTAATTATTTTCCCTCACCCACAAAGTTTATTACTTTTCCAAGGATCTGCACAACTTTATATTTCCCATCCCCCAGATATTTTTGTACTTGGGCACGAGCCTCATTCTCATTCACTATTCCCTCACTCACCCAGCGCACTCGTCCATTTACTTGGACGATGATTTTTTGCTTATCTAGGCTCGCATCATATCTCATAGTCGGCCAAGCGGACGTGTGCACTGATTCAAATTTATCACTCGGCTCCTTCAAGCGCTGGTACATCTCTTCTGCTAAGTGTGGAGTAAAAGGCGCCATCAGTTTCCAAAACACGATCAGGTTTTCCAAAGTCAGCACCCCTCCCCGCTCCTCTACTACGTTTATAAAGCTCATCATCTTTGCGATCGCCGTATTGTAATGATACTTTTCGATGTCTTTTGTCACATATGCCACCAGCTTGCCCAGTTCAATTTCTTGCCCATCCCACACTTCTCCCACATCGACCTTGACTACCCTATTCAAAAACTTGACCATCCCCTCCATGCCACTATCCCGAAAATCAGGACTCCCATCCATTGGTCCCATGAACATCAAGTACAGCCTGAGGGCATCCGCTCCATATTTATCTATATATTCATCTGGATTCACCACGTTTCCTCTCGACTTACTCATCTTAGCCCCATCTTTTATCATCAGCCCATGCGCATAAAATTTGGGGAATGGCTCCTCAAACTGTATCAAACCGCTATCTTTCAGTACCATTGTCACAAATCTGGCATACATCAAATGTAGTACCGCATGCTCTGCTCCCCCAAAATACAGATCTACAGGCAACCACTTCTTGGTTATTTCAGGGTCAAAGGGGACTTTGCCGGCAGCGACGCAGCGAGTCGAAGGGTAACGCAAAAAGTACCAAGCCGAATCCAAAAACGTATCCGACACGTCTGTCTCTCGTGACGCTTTTCCTCCACAAGCAGGACAGCTAGTCTCAAAGAACTCCGGATGGGAAGCCAAAGGCCCCTTTCCATCCCCCTTTGGCTTATAGTCACTCAAATCAGGCAAAAGTATGGGTAGATTCTCCTCTTTTTCCGGTAGCCACCCGCATTTAGAACAATTGATCATTGGAATCGGCGGTCCCCAATATCTTTGTCTACTGATTAGCCAATCCCGCAAGTGATAATTTACTCTCTTTTTCCCCCATCCAGCTTTTATTCCTTTTTCCGCAACAGCCTCATCAGTTTCCTTCGCAACTACATCAATCTGATACTTACTAGCAAATTCTTTGTCGCGGGGATCGTATGCCGGCACTCCCATGACCGCTCCTGTTCCATATTCCATCACTACATAGTTAGTCACCCATACGGGAATTGTGGACCCCGTCAATGGGTTTTTTACTCGAAGTCCAGTGTCTATCCCCACCTTTACCTTAGTATTAGCCTCAGATTGTCCATGTTCTTTTATGAATTGGTCTATCTCAAGCCTTTTTTCTGGTGTTACTAAGCCTATCAGTCCTGGGTACTGGAGTGACAAAGCCAAAAACGTCACACTATTCAGCGTCTCAGGCTTAGTAGTAAACACGACAATACCCTCAAAATCGATCTCAAAACCTTCTTTTCTCCCTATCCAGTTCCGCTGGGTCGTCTTGATCTTTTGTGGCCAGTCGATCTTATCCAGATTAGACAGCAGTCGGTCAGCATACTTGGTGATCTCAAAAAACCACTGCTCCAGCTCTTTCATCGTGGGTTCACTACCGCACCGCTCACAAACTCGCACCGATTCTGGTACATCTTCCAGTTTTTCGTACTGCGCGGGCCACTTTCCCGCAGCAGAGGGCGTCACCACCTGCTCATCTGCCAGCACCGTCTTACAGCTGGGACACCAATTCACACTCGCCTTCTTACGCACGGCCAGTCCCGCCTTGTACATCTGAAGAAAAATCCACTGGGTCCACCTGTAGTAATCCGCATCCGACGTAGTCACGGTTTTTTCCCAATCATAGCCATGACCCATACTCCGCATTTGCTTCTCATAGTTCTTAGTCGTCCTTTCTATAACCTTTTGTGGCTGCTCACCTATCTTGATCGCAAAGTTCTCAGAGTGGATACCAAAAGAATCATAGCCAAAGGGTTGAAACACCGTTTTTCCCTTCATCCGCATATACCTACCCAAGATATCACTCCCAGTTGAAGCAAAGGCATGCCCAGCATGCATCCCTTCTCCAGAAGGGTATGGAAACATCCACAAGTTGTAAAATTTGTTTTCGCTTTTTTCGACATCTACCTCATACAGTTTCTCCTCTTCCCACTTCTTCTGCCATCTAGCCTCCATCTCTCGATGATCAAATGCTCTGGTCGTCATCCCAAAATTATATGCCATACCCACACTATTGTCATTTCCCTCTCCAAAATATTGGAGAGGGATAAAGGGTGAGGTGGAAAATTGGCTCCAAATCACCCTACAGCGGGTCAAATTCTAAACTATAAGACTATCTGCACAACGCCTGCAATCTAGCTTGAACCAAAAGAGCTTCCATCATTTCATTTCCCGTAGCCATTTTGCTATAAAACGGGTCCCATCCTAATTCGCTTTCCACAGCAACTTCAAGTGACTTCATCCCTGGGCCAATTCCCAACTTATCTTTCACCACATCTCTTAAAACCTCTGTTCTCGTCAGATCTCCATCCATATCTACATTATACTCTGAGTAATATTAATGTTCAAATTGAAATCACTCGTCTATCATCAAGTCCTTAAACTCATAATCAGCCTCAGATCTCGGGGATTCTACATATCTTCGGTACTCATTTACGCTCATGTGCCCATATACACGAGTTACCCAGTCTTTATCGTTTAGCGCTAAATAGCTTCTAAAAGAGGAGTATTGATAATCAGCTGGACTTGTCCCCGTCACAGTCTCCACTAGTCCAAATCTTCTTTTTTCCAGACGACTGGGATTTAGATGGATCAGTCTTCCCACTGCCAGGACCTGTTTATCACAAGTTAGCGACACTGCCCGGTACACGTTTTCAAACAAGGGTCCCGACCTTCTATTCTTTCGGTTGTAGTACATCCCATATCCAGTCATAACTCTCCTCACTAGTTTTGTGATCCCCTCCATACTTTTCTGCTGAATCAGCAGATGATAATGATCAGGCATGAGGCAATATGCCAATAATTTCACTTCTCCTCGAAGCGACATACTCTCGCGTTTTTTTATTATGGACGGCTTCTCGTTCTTATATGGTCCTTCTATATTAGTGTTCTCACCTAGATATCTAGCCAGCAGAGTCTCAAACATTTTATAGTCCGCATCATCAGCAAATACCACTCTATTATCCAGCCCACTATTATATATATGATAATACCCGCCCGTGGTATATTCCTTTATTCTGTATCTACTCGGCATAGGTCTGACCTAGTATACATCAGGTCAGACCCTATCCGATCTACTCCTTGACTAGTTTCCATATCTCGACTATTAATAATATATGCGATTAAGTAACCATCTAGATTCACTCTGTTTTTCGATATTGGCAATTCTTGTTTTTCTCACCCCACTATTCTTCCTACCTATCACATTTGAATTTTACGAATTCAACAAACAAGCTCTCCTTATGTCAGGAGCCCTACTACTTATAATCTTGTGGTCATCAAGCATGTTGGCGGCTCACCAGGTAAAGCTCGTCCGCACTCCATTTGGCATGCCACTTTTTCTATTTTTGGGATCTTGGCTCATCTCCACCATCTTCGCCTCACCCAACCGCGCAAATGCACTTTTTGACCCAGGACAAGCGGGTACCATTCTGGCTCTCACTCTTATCTATCTCGTGGCGACCAACATCGTTACTACAAAAAAGCAATTAGACATCCTCTTCTTCAGCTTAGCCAGTTCTCTCGCCCTCCTCGCCATTATCACTTTATTCTGGGGATCGGGCTTGATTACGAGCTTCATATCAGTGAGCTACCTAAAATCAAATTTCTGGAGTCCTGCAGGTAGTAGTTTGACGGCCCTCATCGCCCTTTCCAGTCTCATCCCCACACTCATACTCTTCCTATTTAAAAACAGAGCAGGTTCCCCCAAATCTCTGTTAATACTCGCCACGCTTTTACTTACTCTAGGTAGCGTCTCTCTGTTGACATACCGACTATTTGGCAGCAACACCGCTCGTCCCCCACTCCTCTCCATATCTACCAGCTGGGCGATAGCTCTAGAAGCTATCAAGGCCTCGCCCGTCTTTGGTACTGGACCTGGTACATATCTTGCCAGTTTCGCCCAATACAAACCTCTGTCTTACAATCTCACACCTTACTGGTCTGTTCGCTTCTCAAAGGCCAATAACTATCTTCTCGAAATTGCAGTCACTTTGGGACTCCTAGGAGTGCTCTCATACTTATTCTTGGTCGCTCGAGTCACATCTGTACTAACAAAAGTCTTCCACACATTCTCCGAGTCCCCCCAAAAGATACATGCCCTAGGATTTGGTCTCAGCGTACTCTTATTATTCGCAAGTCAACTTTTTTTCCCCACTCCTCTTTTGACCTTATACCTTATTTTCATCTGCTTAACCCTAATTTCACTCTCCCTCAAGGTCATGGGTTCAAATTTAGTCCATGAAGCCAGTATCGATATTGTCACATCGATAGAATCAGGCCACAAATCGGCAATACTTCCGGGTATCTTTTTGATTCTTAGTCTGCTTTTTGCACTCCCCAGCGCATACGCACTCACAAACGTGTATCGAGCCGATGTTTACTTTCAAAAATCAATTGTCGCAGCAAATGCCAACGATGCCAAAACCACTTACAACAACCTTGAAAAGGCTTACCGGACCAATCCTTTCCAAGACTCATATCGAATAGCCTACTCTCAAACCAATCTCCTCCTGGCCAACTCAATAGCATCAGCCAAGGAAGTTACAGAATCCGATCAAACAACCATCGCTCAATTAGTCCAACAAGCCATTCGTGAGGCAAAAAATGCCGTCGCTCTCAATCCCAAAAAAATCACTACAGCAGAAAATCTGGCTACCGTTTATCGAAGTCTAATCAGCTCAGCCAAAGACGCAGACAGTTGGACTATCACCTCATACTCCCAAGCCATTCGACTTGATCCTGCAAATCCAAATTTGCGTATTGCCATAGGTGGGGTGTATCACTCACTCAAAAAATTCGATGAAGCGGCCAAATATTTCCAACAAGCAATTGATCTAAAACCAGATCTCCCCAACGCCCATTACAATCTCGCCGCAACGTACAAAGAAAGGAAAGACTATGCAAAAGCCGTGACAGCCATGCAACAGGTCGTAAATCTGGTAGATCCAGCCTCAGCCGACTATACCAAAGCCAGCTCAGAACTCGAAGTTCTTCAAAAACTTGCCGGTCCAAAAGACACAGATCCCGCCCTTCCCACCCAGCCCGCCACAAGCCAGCTAGAGACTCCCCTTCTTCTACCCTCACCAAAAATTACTCCCATCCAGCTTCCGGCAGAATTAGGCCCCGAACCCACAGTTACCCCCCACCCCACCCCAGCTCAGTAACTGCTAAAATGTTCCGGCATGGGCTCGTAGGTAAACGGTATACCGCGTCATTCGCATTGACGAGTTCGGGGTTCAATTCCCCGCGAGTCCACAGCCGATTCGATAGCGCCCTTCACGACTTGCGAGTCACCACGAGCAACCAAGTGAAGTAAGATATATGAAATTTTTAATTTCATATTCCGGCCAGGTCCACTCATTCTCTTGTAGTTTTCCAAAGTCCTAGTATTATTAATATATGTCCAACCCCGAAACTCCAAAACAAAGATTTTGGGAAAAAATAAATAGTGGAGTAGTAATCATACTGATAGTCGGTCTCTTGTCTGGCATAGTCTTGCTCCAAAAAACCAGATTCTTTGGTCTTCTGGCTATCATCAACTCCGCAGTCAAAGAAGTCGAATCAACAAACATTAGTAGTGGGGCCACAGTAAGCAATGACAATACTGCTTCAGGTGGTCAATACGTCGAATTAATTCCACTTGCCGTTTCCCCTACTCCAACTCGCGTTCCCACCGCAGTTCCCACTGCTGGTCCGACTACCACACCCGCTCCCACTATTACACCCGGACCATCTCCTACCCACGCTCCGATTCCCCCGGGCTTCGTCGGCCGCAGTGGCAGCAAGCTCGTCCAAGGTGGTCAAACTTTTAGGTTTTCGGGGGCAAATGTTTCCTGGCTTGCCATGCGAGTAGGCGACAATGGCTGGACCACACCCGCAGAGATAGATAACGTATTACTTACAGTAACCGAAATGGGCGGTCGCGTAGTTCGCTCCCACACCATGGGCATATCGGTGGGCTGCGGAAGATGTGTAAAACCCTCCAAAACTACCATCAACAACGATGCGTTTAAAAGCATTGACTATGCCATCAAAAGAGCCGGTGAATTGGGTATTTATCTGATTATTCCCTTCTCAGATGAAGCCGGTGGTGGTGGCTACTACAGCGGAGGGAATAGAGTATTCAGTTCGTGGGAAGGAGGAGCAAACTTCTATACAAGCCCGACAGTCAAGGCCACATTCAAAGAATACATCTCTCTTATGGTGAACCACGTCAACCAATACACGAATGTACCAAACAGAATCAACCCTACTATTTTGGCCTGGGAAACCGGAAACGAAATGCGCACAGCTCCTTGCGAATGGACTCGTGAGATCAGTGCGTACATAAAATCCATTGATCCTAATCATTTAGTCTTGGATGGCAACGACTTTTTCAAAGATTCTCCCGTCAATTGCTCCGATCTAAACTACTTGGACATTGCAACTGTGGACATTTTTCAGACTCATCACTATGGCGGAAACTACGGCAACATTTCTCCCCACGTAGGTCTCGCAGCCTCACACAACAAAGCCTTCATCGAAGGTGAGCATGGCTTAGTAGACTCTTCCTCAATTGCTGCAATCCAAGGACTTTATAGTCTGGCAGAAACCAACACCAATTTCGCAGGTACCCTCTTTTGGCAACTCTTTGGTCACGCCGACCATCACGGATATTTGCAAGCCGGAAGTGCCTCCTGGAATGGCCACTATCCCGGAGACAACGCCGATATGAAAACCAAGATGACCCTCGCCAGAAATCACGCATATAAAATGCGGGGGTTAACCGCACCCGCGCCTAGTTCACCTGGGGCCCCCTTCCTCCATACCATCTCAGGTTCTCAAGTTTTTTGGCGAGGTGCAGTCGGAGCGGCCGGATACTCAATCGAAAGATCGCAAAACAATTCCACCTGGAGCATAATCGGCGAGGTCGCCTCAGACAACCAGTTACCATTCACCGACAATTCCGCCCCCTCAGGTCAATCTTTTTACCGAGTCAGAGGCAAAAACGTTAACGGCCTCTTTGGTCCTTATTCAAATATTCAATCCACCACCCGATAAATATGCCTATCCCAACTCTTCGAAAAACAACGCTCTGGCAAGAGATCAATGGACTTGTGGTTATAGTCCTAATTGTGGGTCTGATAACCGGCATAATCCTACTTCAAAAAACCAAATTCTTTGGCCTGCTTGCAGCTATAAATTCAGCCACCCGCGAAGTAGAGTCCTCAAATCTTACCAGTGGTGCCAATATTGGCCAGGACTCAGCAGCCTCTGGCGGCCAATACGTGGAGCTTATACCCATGAGCACAGGCTCCGTTCCTCCCACTTTAGTCCCGCCGTCCCCCACTCCATACCCATTCCCTTCTTCTACTCCGCCACCATCTTCCGGAGCTATACAATTCATCAGTTCCTCAGCAGCCCAATCCGCAAAACTAGCCGGCAGCGTCACAATTCCCAGACCCAGTAGTTATCAGGTTGGTGATTTATTAGTTGCGACTGTTCAATCAGATTACGCAGGGGGTATTGGCACTCTGGCCGGATGGACTCTAATCAACAATGATACCGTAGGCCAAAGCTACGATCTGACTACCCGGGCTTTTTACAAAATTGCCGGGAGCTCGGAACCTAGCTCTTATCTTTGGAGTCTGACAAATCCCGACCTCGATCCCACCAACGGTGGTGGAGCAATCATAGGGGCGACAATTTCCGTTTTCAGAGGTGTAAATACCAGTAATCCCATATACTCATGGGCCACGAATCCTGAGACCAGTGGACAATATGCCCAGACCTGCCCAACGGTAGATTCTCCCGCCGGTGGTATGCTGGTATGTCAATTTACCCACGACGACCCTCCCAGAATATGCGTGAACACAAATGGAGACTGCATAGGGGTTGCCGCCAGTACCGGCCTAACTGAAATAAACTTCTGGAAAATACCAGTAGACCCCAATCATGGCTTCGACGACTCCCATGAGACTTCGTATCAGCTCAGACAAACCTCAGGTCAAACCGGCACAAAAACAGCGTACCTAAAAAATTCCACAAAAGACGGTAACGATCACACCTTGGCATTCGTTTTGCGCCCCAGTAGCATCCAAAACAATCCCCCTACTCCTACCAACACGCCCATTCCTCCATCTCCCACCCCTCCCGGGCTTCAATCCACCCCCCCGGCCGGAACTACATCTTGCTCCAAGACAATTGGTCCGACAGACAATGTATCTTCATCTATCTCGAGTCTCAATCCCGGAGACACCTTGTGTCTTCGCGCTGGCATCTACCACCAGTCGGTGACTGTCAACAAAAGCGGTACTCCCTCAGCCAGAATCGCAATCACCAACTACGCTACAGATAGTGTGATCTTCGAAGGCGGGGCTTTCACCGTCGCAGACACCAGTTCTTTTCTGGACATCTCCGGATTTACGATTAGAGGCTCAACAAATTATTATGCATTTGGCCATTTTGGAGAGGACAACCGCATCTCCCACGTCACTATCACAGGCAATCAAGATGCAGCCCTACTCGTCCGCTCCTCTCATAGATCCGAGTTCAGCAACCTGACGGTGACAGAAAACGCAAAAGCCTGGGGATACAGCGCAACTGGATGCAATCCTGGTGTCAGTGGTGGATGGCCATCGGCCGTAAGCGTCAAGGAGTCCAGTTACATTACTATCCGAAATAGTAATGTAGGTCGCAACTGTGGAGAAGGTATGAATGCCTGGGACAAATCTGACCACATCACCTTTTCAGGCAATATCGTCCACGACAATTGGAGCGTGGAAATGTATATGGACCATACCTCAGACACCACCTTTGAGGGAAATCTCATCTACGACACCGAAAACACCAATCCCGGAAACAAAAACATGCCCCACGGCATCTCAATTGCCGACGAAAGCACTCGAGGCTGGAGCACTTGCACCACCAGAAACAATACGATTAGAAACAACATCGTAGTCAACACAAAAACCGGGGTCAGTAACTTCAATTATCTCTCCTGTGCCGGGCTTGACAACACCAAGATAGAAAACAACACTTTTGTAAACCAATGGGAACAAGGTATCCGGGTTTTAGGATCAAACAACGCAGGTAGCTTCATAAGAAACAACATCATCTACCCAAGACCGGGAGCATCAGCCCTCCAAATTACAAATCCCTCAGGCATTAATCTCAGCAATAACTTGGTTTCAATTGATCCCCAATTGCATAACATAAACGGCTGTACTGCCTCATCCTGTCCAGCCGCAAACTTTATTCTTACCGCCGGGTCCCCAGCAATCAACACCGGTACAAATTCCACCACAGCCCCAACTGATTATTTTGGCAAAACCAGAACCGGAATCTTTGACATCGGAGCCCATGAGTTCTAATATATAATCAAATGCGCAATAAATTTTTAATTCTCCTATTCTGCTTATTAGGGCTGTTGGTCGTTGCATTGTTTTTAAGATTCTCCCCCTTTACAAAAACCGACTCCATCCCAACCTCATCCGATGCCTCTATCCCAGACTATCTTTCAGATATGCCCGTATACCCAAATGCTAAATTCGAAAAAATAGTAGACAGACGTGTGACATGGATTACCTCAGACCCCACTCTCCAAGTCACAGACTGGTACCTGGAAATGTTACCAAAAACAGCATGGGTAATAACCGAAATTCCTGACGACCGTGGTGGAGTAGAGCAAATCATAAAAATTTCCAAGGACAATCTCACGGGCTACGTGGCCGCAGAAGATGAAGGAAATTCAATTACTGAAATTGTCGTATGGACCCAAGATGTCAAATAAAATTCTTTTTTCGACTTCTATCTTTCTGCTTTTAGCACTGGTACTACCGACGTCTACTTTCGCTCAAAGCTTTTCGTTCGGGGCAGCCGGTGACTTTGGCAACGGTTCTCGCCACCAAAGTACAGTTACCGCAGCTCGTAACAGTAGTCTCGCCTTTTTCCTAGGCCTTGGAGACTTCTCTTACAGTAACACCGGAGAATCGTCATGGTGCGCAAAATGGAACGACCCACTTACCGGTTTTAAAAATATAGCTCTCGTTACTGGCAATCACGATAGTGGAGAGAGCGGCGGTGGGAATATTGATGTCTACAAAAATCTTTGCGACTGGAGACCTACCAATCTCGTTGACGCCGCCAACTATGGCAGACGCTACTATTTCGACTACCCAGTTACGAATCCCGTTGCCCGGATAATCATGGTCGCACCAGGTGTGACCGGCAGCGCATCATCGCTAAACTCCTACGACAGCACTTCAGGACCTAGCTACATTTGGACTGCCAATGCCATCGACGATGCTAGAGCCAAAAATATTCCCTGGATAGTAGTTGGCATGCACAAAAACTTTGTCACCATCATGGAAAAACGAAACGAGGTCGGATCTACTTTCATGAAGCTACTTTTCGATAAGCGGGTTGATCTGGTTCTCCAGGGCCACGAACATGGCTATGAGCGATCACATCAAATGAAGTGTGCAACGGCTACCCAAGCACCACCTGCCGGCTGTCTGACAGACACTGATAACAATATGATCAAGGGAGCGGGTACTGTGATAGATGTTTTAGGTACAGGCGGCCAGGGACTTCGTGGCCAAACGCTCACCGATCCCGAAAGAGGCTATTTTGCTGTCACTAATATTGACTCTCATGGATTAGGCAAATTCACACTCAGTCCCTCCACCCTCCAATACACTTTTATAAAGACTGACGGAACCCTAGTCGACAACTTCAACATCACCAGCTGCACAAACTGTCCCACACCCACAACCGGTCCAACTTCTACCCCCACGCGCACCCCCACGCCCAGTCCAATTCCCAGCACTAGCCCAACTCTTATCCCTACACTACCCCCCGGAGGACTAGGTTACATTGACCATGCCATTTGTAACCCTGACCGTGGCTCCAATGTCTTCACCAACAATGTCACCAATCAATACTTCCCCCTCTCGAGTTGGACCGGTCCCCACACTCTCTTCAACTCTGTAAATGGCGAACGGGTCGTCATGACAGTTCAGTCCTCCACAAAATCTATCCCAGGTTCGGACGGTGTCGATCCGATCCAAGCCCTAATTCTCCAGGAATACGAAACTATCAATGGTACTCATACCGAAACTTCCTATAACTGGTTTGCCCAAGTCAGACCTGGCTTTAACGGAGCAGGTACAGTCTGCTATATGGGAGAAGATGTCACTACCTATCCAGATCTCGGTCATGCCGGTTCCTGGCAAGCTGGTAATCCAGGAGCCCGAGCCGGAATCCAAATGCCACTCAATCCCACAGTCGGTATGAACTTTCTCATCGAGGACGCAGCCGCTTTCGGAGCCTATGAAGATGGGTGGGTTCGCAGCACCACTCAAACCCGCCAGCCCCCCGCTGGCACTTTTACGAATGTCGTTTATATTGAGGAAGCCAACAATACTTCTACCAAAAGATATGCCCCGGGAGTCGGCATGATCGAAGACAGCGGGATGTTACTCATCTCCCCCTCCTATTCTTCACCTACCAATACTCCAGGTGGCCCAACTCTTACTCCGGTCCCCACATCTCCACCCAGCTCCTGCGGTCCCACAGGTACAGGCCAAGCATCCTCAGGAATCACTCTTCCAAATGGCACCGGTACCTACAAAATCTGGACTCGCATGCGCAGCAACGTCGGTGCCCGTAGTTATTGGCTAAGAGTTGACAATCAGTGTCTCCACATCACAAGCACCGCCGACGTACCAAATTGGACTTGGATATCAGCTCCCCAAAACGTGGATCTTATCGGAACCAGCCACACAATCTCACTTATCGGTGAAGATCCGGGCCTAAGACTGGATTTACTTCTCTTTACTCCCAACATCAATTGCACTCCAACTGGATTTGGTGACAACTGCTTAGACGAACCAACTCCCGTTCCTTCCTCCCCTCCATCCACCTCTCCAACACCCACGACAAATCCTCTAATATCTCCCACTCCCAGACCCACCCTGCCACCAAACGTGGGCGGCACTGGCATCTCCTTATCACCGATTGATGATTCACGGGTCTTGGACAAATTACCTTCTACAAACTATGGCTCCTCAAATCTGCTGCGCATAAACGGCATCCCCAGCGGCACCTACCGAGAAATGTCTACTGCTTACTTAAAGTTTGACTTATCTTCTCTGGCAAGCACTACTATTACTTCTCTCAAGCTTCGCCTAAAAGTCCAAGGAGGAGATGGTGGCTCCACTGTCACTCAAAATATTAAGCTCGTAAATGACAACACGTGGGCGGAAAACACAATAAATTACAGTAATGCACCTTTATTGGGAGGCACCATCGCCACAATGGGACCCACCCAAGCCAACACTTGGATAGAAGTAAACTTACCCACCAATATCCTGGACAAGAAAGATTTGATCACCTTCGGTATCGAGGCCTGCACAGAGTGCCGAGACGGCCTCAGTCTCGACTCCAAAGAAACATCCAACGATCCGCAGCTAATTGTAAATGGTGGAGCTGCTGGTAGCGGCGGCGGCGATGACGATGACAACGACGGCGACGACGACTAATTGACTTCTGTTTGCTAAAATAGCC
>CAYHIN010000007.1:0-9321 GCA_964356705.1 uncultured Gammaproteobacteria bacterium | reverse complement strand
CAGCAAGATCAGTCGGGGCCCGTAGTTCAATGGCAGAACATCTGGCTGGCAGTCAGATAGCAGGAGTTCGATTCTCCTCGGGTCCACAAGTAAAATTACAGGATTTACCTGTAATTTTCTTGTCTAGAGGAGATGGATGAAAGGATCCACAAGCGTAAGCGAGTGGTAGGTCTCCTTTCATATTCTCCTCGGGTCCACAACAAAAAACCCCGCTCGTCAGCGGGGTTTTCTTTAGAGACAAAACCCGTAGGGTTAATGACTCTTGTTGCTTCTGAAACAATCGCGGCACAATACTGGTCTGTCGCCTCTTGGTTCAAAAGGCACAGTGTCTTGCTTACCACAATTAGAACAGGTAATAGTAAAGCTCACTCGGTTTCCACCACGATCGCTTCCACCACCACCTCTCATCTCATTTTTCTTTTTGGATCTACAGTCTGGGCAACGAGTAGGAGGATTCGTAAAACCTTTTTCTTGGTAGAACTTCTGCTCACCTACAGTCCATACAAACTGATTACCACAATCTTTACATGTTAGTTGTTGATCTTGCACTTGGGATTCACCTCCTTTTAGTTAGTCCCAAGGGCTTTCAAAAACTTGGGTTCTAGCCAGTATTATACCATCTTTGTGCTTAGCACTTAGCACTTAGCACTATTTTAGGTGTTGCAAGGGGCTTACAAACACCCCGTTCTTATGAATCTCAAAGTGCAAATGTGGCCCCGTAGATCGGCCAGTAGAGCCTTCCAAACCGAGCGTATCGCCTCGTTTTACTGTCTGTCCGGCAGTCACATAAACCTTGGACAAATGAGCATACAGAGTCGTATAGCCATTGCCATGGTCTATTACCACCCGATTGCCATATCCTCCATTGTCTGGCCAACCAGCCGTAGTCACCCTTCCGGAGTCAGCAGCCACGATCGGCGTCCCGTGTGCCGTCGCAATATCGAGTCCCCGGTGATACCAGGCAAAATTTTGAGTAATCACACCCCCCATCGGCCAAGCAAACTGTCCAGTGGCAGATACTGCCCCCGCATCGGGAGTCCTGCGCGCCACATTCTGAGTGGGTGACCATTGCACCTCATTGGGTTTCTTGCCGTCCGGCACGATCAAATCTTGACCCACATCCAAGGCAAAAGACTCATTGTCAGAAAAGGTATTGAACGGAAAATCCACGATTGCCTGTGCATTGGCGCTATATTTCTTGGCAATCGAATATACCGTCTCACCTCGAGCCACCTTGTGCCTCACTCCTGATACCGGCAGTATCTTTAGTTTCTGACCGGGTTTGATCTGATTTGCCGACGTCATTCCGTTCTCCCATCTGATCGTGTCCGCCGACACTCCATATTTCTCAGCTACGGCCGATACGGTATCCCCCGGTTGTACTTCATACTCCAAAGTCTTGTCTCGTACCTTATCAGACGCCGTCCAGGCGGTCTCAGAAGCCCCAGCGTCCATCACACTAATCACCGGATCTTCCTCCTGGGCCAAAGCGGGATCAATCCCAGGAAAGGTGGAGGCCAATATAGGCGCGAGTGTGACTGCCAATGCCACCAGTCCTCCCATGGCAGTATGCATAAAAGGTCTAGTAAACCGGCCCCGCTGTTTGTACAGCACTTGGGCCATCAGTTTTTTTATCCACTCAAACCCCGCAAACCATTTATAGAGTCTTTTATACAAAAAATTCCCCCAAGCGAGGACATATTGTCCCAGATCCCGCCGAAAGGCGTTCCACTTTCTCATGCGTGGTTAATGATATCACGCGCAGTCGATACATCCGACCAAGGATGCTCCACCCCACCCAAATTGATCGATTTTTCATGGCCCTTGCCAGCGAGGAGCACTATATCGCCATTTTTTGCCATCTTGATTGCCATCTCAATCGCTTTTTTTCTATCATTCTCTTTAGTTACTTTCTTCATACTTGATACTTCATACTTGATACTTGATACGATTTGGTCGTAAATCTTGTCTTGACTTTCATGACGTGTATCATCGGACGTGATTATGACATTATCCGCTATTTCAGAAACGATCTTTCCCATAATCGGTCGCTTTGTTTGATCTCGTTCTCCTGTACACCCAAACACCACGATTAGCTTATTTTTAGTTTCAGTCCGCAGCTGGGTCAGGATACTTTTGAGCCCATTGGGAGTATGTGCAAAGTCCACATATACCTTAAAGCCTTTATTACTCTTCACTTCCTCTCTCCTCCCTACCACTCCCTTAAAGTTTTTAACAACAATACTTGATACTTGATACTTGATACCTAATACATCGGCGACCATTAATGCCGCCCCTATATTGTATCGGTTATATTCCCCTCTCAAAGCTTCACTCACTTCCTTTATCTCACTCTTCCCATACTCAATTATTTTAGTGTCATCCTGAGTCGCGCGAAGGATCCAGTCTTTATACTCATCATCTCTATTTACCACTGCATACCTCACATTTCTAAACAGCTTCGCCTTTGCTCGTGCATAATTCTCCATTGTCACAAAATCATCTAAATGCTCATGAGAGATATTTGTCAGTACCCCGATGTAAAAATTACACCCCAACACTCGATATTGATCCAGTCCATGTGCCGTCACTTCCAAGACCACATGCGTCACTCCTTTCTCGACCATTTTTTTGAGGATTGGTTGCAAGTGCTGGGCATCAGGATTTGTCGTATGTAGTCCAGTTTCTAGTTCCTCATCTCCCACTTTGGCATTCACGGTGGTTATCAATCCTGTTTTATATCCCGCCGCCTGCAAAATCTCATATATTAACGTACTCGTCGTCGTCTTCCCATCCGTTCCCGTGACCCCAATTACAGTGAGTTTTCGCGCCGGGTAACCATTGTAAATCACCCAAAACAGAGATCTCACAAAATGCCATATATTTACAACCCTTTGCCTCCACCACTTCAGCTCCAGACTCCAATTCATGGCTAAATCATACCACCCCTTCCCCTCCTAGCTTAGGAGGGGTAAACAAAAATAACCTAATTTTATGGATTACTGATTCAACATCCCCAGTTATCTCTTCGTTCCAAAACCTAATGACTTTGATTTTATGAATTGCTAACGTTCTTGTCCTATACTGATCCATCTCTTGCCTGTCTTTGTGAATACCACCATCTAGTTCAATTGCTAAGTTCTTCTCAGGACAATAGAAATCGAGGATGTAGTGACCCACACTATGCTGTCTTCTAAATTTCACTCCAAGCTGATTTTTTTGCAATCTTTTCCATAGCTTTTTTTCAGATTCAGTCGCAAAACTCCTTAATTCTTGTCTTCTCGTTTTTAAATTCGGATGATTATATAAATACCTACGAAACACCTATTTATTTAACCCGTTTTCTCCCTCCTAAGCTAGGAGGGAGAATAAAAAGAGGGTGGTATTTAAGAAATCATCACAAAAACGCCAGCCACAACCCAAATATTGCCAGTACTATTCCAGCCAGCCACGCTCTCGCCACAATCTTGGGTTCCTCCCACCCGATTATCTCCAACCAATGATGCAGTGGCGCAATAGGAAACACTCTCTTGCCATTTCTCAATTTCTTGGACAAGATTTGTATCAGACTCGACCCTCCGTCCACCACAAATAATCCCGCAATAACAAGTAACGCCAATATTTTGCCAGACAAGAGCCCAATGACTGCCAAAGTCGCCCCAAAGGCCAGCCCTCCCGTGTTGCCCAGCTGTATACGAGCAGGCCAAATATTGAAATACAAAAATGCACCTACTACTCCTACCCACAAGGCAATAAATAAACTTAAGACCCCATCCAGGTTAACTGCCGCAATCGCCCAAAAAGCCAGCAAACAAATAAACAATAGTCCATTAGATAAGCCGTCTAATCAATCCGTAATATCAAACGCATTTGCAAACGCCACTATAAGAAATGTGGCTAGGAAAAAATAACCAATCCCCATTCTCACAATTCCCCAAAATGGCACATACACAAAGTCAATTTTCAGTCCCCAGTACATCAGTCCAGCCACAACAGCGGCCAAAGCAATTTGTATAAGCAATTTCTGTCTCATTCGCAGACCAAAAAAGCCAGACTTCTCATACCCAAATATTTTGATCACATCATCATAAAAACCCAAAACTCCAAACAAAATAAATGTCGAAAATATAATCCCCACTTCCCACCAAAAACTATAACCCGACAAAAGACCGCGAATATTTGTCGCCACCCACCCGACCGATAGCGCAAACAAAACTATAATCGTCAAAAACATAGGTATACCTCCACCTGTTGGCGTACCCTTTTTGCCCTGATGTAGATCTTTTATAGCTTTGAGTTCTTTTGTGTCATTCTCAGCAGTTCTTCTAGTCTTTTCCCCTCGGATGAAACGCAACTTATAAAACAATCCAATACAGGGAACAATCACCAAAAAACCTACACAGAATGCCAAAAGTGCTATACCCAAAAAATAATTCATTGGCGTTTTAAAAAAGTAATTATCTGATCAGCCAGATCTTCGGGATTATCAATAGGCGTCAGATGAAAATAAGGGATTTCAAAACCCAAATTATTTTGCCATTCTTCGTTTGCCAAAATAAAATCCTGCATCGACTTTTCATTAAAAGTATGTCCCCCACTTGCAGCCCTCTGCATCACTCTTTCATTAGCATGCTCCGGAGGTAAATCAAATTGCACTACATTAACTTCCAAATCAGGAAACTCGCTCTTCAAGGACCTAACCGCTTTTTCAATTCCCCAAACTTTTGTCCATGGTTGTGGCCAAATAACCATTTTGTTTTCAGTTAAATACTGCTTTGCATTCCTCAAATCAAACCTGTATATCACCGTTCGATCGGGGATTTCCCCTGTCACGCTCCTACGTAGTTCCAAAAATTCATCTGATTTCACATCAACTTCATCCGGATCAACTATTCCCACATTTCCCAACTTACTTGCAATTATTTTGGCCACGGTCGATTTCCCACTCCCCGGAAGCCCTCTTATTACCACCAGTCTTCTCATAGTTTATTTATTTTACCCCAAAGATTGATAATAAATCTCCCTTTTTGCCAGAAGTCCCGGTAATTCACTCTTAGAATAATCGGTTATAAATCTCGAAGCTCTCTCCTGCCTAACTTTAGCTACCCATTTTTTGTTTGATTTGGCATCGAACGATGGTTTTACCAACATACTATCCGCTGCTCCCAAGGTGTCAGCTTCCATTAGAACCAATTCGTCAACATCCCTCAACTCTTCTAGCTTGTCGTGCACCCGGACCAAGTGCACCGCTCTCGCTTTTTGCCCCTTCGATAGAAAATCAAACTCGGGTTCTTTCAAGAGTTCTTCCAATCTCTGCGCTCCAATCTCCATATGAACGGCTTTAACCTTTTGAATATCTTCTATTTGCGCGATCCCCGAACCAAATCGGCCCACATAACCCCAATCATGTGCATAAGCTGCAATTATCAATACGATTCTATCGATGTCCAAATTTGGTGTATGTTCCAGTATAGATTTGAGTTTCTTCACAACTGCCAACGTATGAGGCTTATCCCAATTGGGTCTACCTCGTTCTAAATCTGGCAAAATCTCCTCTTTCACTACAACTTCCCAAGGTTCAATATTGGCGTTCGGCATTGTCACGATTAGTTTAGCGTGATTATATCCGATGATATACTAAAGGCCCAAAAAGCAAATGGAGCCAAAAAAAGTTCATTTCATGGGAATCAGAGGGTCAGGCATGTCAGCCGCCGCCCAGCTTGCTCATCATTTAGGGTACATAGTCACCGGCTGTGACCTGAAACCAAGTTCAAACTACTCGGGTCCTCTAGAAAAAGTTAGGTTAAAAATCTCAACGGGCCACTCAGCAGACCATCTCAAAGACATAGACATTCTCGCAGTTACACCTGCAGTTTTTTACGACAGCGATTCACACCCCGAGGTTGTCCAAGCTAGAGAACGTGGAATTCTCATGAAATGGCAAGAGTTCATGGGCAAATATCTCCACGAGGGTAAGTTTCTCATTTGTGTGGCAGGTACTCATGGTAAATCTACGACGACTGCACTGGCCGGGTTACTACTAGAAAACGCTGAGTTAGATCCAGTAGTCGAGGTCGGTGCCACCGTAAAAGAATGGCAAAACAATCTACGAGTTGGCAAAGGAGATTACTTCATATCCGAAGCAGACGAATTCCACGACAACTTCATTTACTATCACCCAAATATAATCATCCTCAACAACATTGAGATGGATCACCCAGAATATTTTTCAGATATGAAAAAGCTTATGAATACGTTCCAGTCTTTTGTTAACAATCTCCTCCCCAACGGGGTTCTCATATTCAATGCCGATTCGGAAAACAACCAAAAATTGGTCCAGCAGATTACCAGATCAGACATCAAACTTGTCCCTTACACCCTTTCTGAGTTTGATACATATGGCTACACATTGTCCATCCCAGGTGACCACAACAAGAGTAATGCCCTAGGCATAATCAAGCTTGCCGAATTTTTGAAAATACCAGCAGAAGCAATTGCCAAAACTTTTACTAACTTCAAAGGAGTGGGCAGGAGGTTGGATTTGATCGGCGAGAAAGACGGCATCAAAGTCTACGACGATTATGCAAATCTCCCCACTGCTTTTGCAGCCAATATTTCTAGCTTAAAGCAGCTCTATCCTACTTCAAAGTTTTTGGTTGTCATCGAGCCTCACACGTTCAGTCGACTAAGAGCAGTACTCCCAGACTTACCCAAATCATTAGCACGTGCAGACAAAATAATTTTTACCAAAACTTTCGCATCCCGCGAAAAAGACCCCGGAGACTTCTCTAGCCAAGATTTAGTCGATTATACAAACAAACACCTCGATAACGACAAAGCTAGTCTAATAAACGAGTTTGGCGACATTGCAAGTTTTATCAAAAAGGAGGCCAAACCAAACGACATCGTTCTGGTCATGGCGGCAGGTTCAGGTCATATTATAAGCCGAGAAATTCTCAACTCTTTGTAGACAATCTCTCAACTTCTTTCTTAAACTGATTCCCTCGATCCTTGTAATTCTTAAACATGCCAAAACTAGCGGCAGCTGGTGACAGTGCTACAACGTCTCCCTTTTTAGCCAGGTTTTCAGCTTCTTGTACAACCCTTCTCATCGTCTTTAATCCCTTTACAATCTTTATCCCTCCACCCGCTTGCTCAATCGCTTTTTCAATTCGATCAGTCATCTCCCCAATTAGTATCACTCCTCTCATATGTCCACAATTCACAATTTCTTTACCCAATTCCGAAAAGTCCGAATTTTTCTCACTTCCACCTGCAATCAGCACGATATTCTCAGAAAAAGATTTGATAGCCGCAATTGCTGTCTCAGGCACGGTAGAGATCGAGTCGTCATAGTAGGTCACTCCATTTACCGTCGCCACTTCTTCCAGTCTGTGCTCAAGTCCCTTAAAAGCTGCTGCCACCTTATGCACAATTTTTTCGTCAACCCCTACAATTTTCGCGACCGCTGCAGCCACCGCCACATTTTGTCTTTGGTGCTCCCCTTTCATTCTCACGTCTCCCACGAAATCTTCTGGAGACGCAAAAACTTTTTTTCCTTTCCCCTGGCTTCCTACCCATCTCGACCCCTCGTAGCCATTATTAATAACTGCCCAATCTGAGTCCGTTTGATATCTAGTTAGGTTGGCCTTAGCATCCCAATATTCTTGCTGGTCCTTGTGCCAGTCCAAATGATCAGATGTAGTCATAACTATCGCAGCAATGTGAGGAGATTTATGTAAATCGATGAGTTGCGCAGAGGATAGTTCCAAGACCATCCAAGAGTCAGTGGTTAATTTATCAAAATACTCAAACATCCCCAGACCAATATTTCCCGCCAAATAAACATCTTTCCCACCCTTCTTCAACATTTCATAAATCAGAGTAGAAGTCGTCCCTTTCCCTTTAGTTCCTGTCACTCCGATAATCCTGGCCGGACACACATCGAAGAAAATTTTAGTCTTGGATGTAATTTCAACACCCGCTTTTTCCGCTTCCACAATGTCTTTTCTATGTCTATATATCCCAGGACTACGAACGGCCACATCAAATCCCTCCAGATCCTCAAATAACTCCTGTCCCAATCTCCACTCAAAGCGATTGTCTTTCTCAATTTCAGACTTTTTATCAAACACAGTAATTTTTGCACCTTGCTTCAATAACCATCCACTCACATCCTTGGTATCCACTCCCCAACCCAAAACAGCAACTTTCTTATCTTTATAATTCATATTTTCTTCTCAACGTAAGCCAAAAACCTCCCAACGGGCTTGTGGTCCCTTTTTGCCACAGAATGAGAAAACGTTTTACCTTGTTCAGCCTCACAAACAGTACAAAACCCCGAATCACTTATATGCTTCGCTTCTAAACCAGCCTGCTCTAAACGAGCCCTGCAAACAGAGTTTAATTGCACCCACATTACATCACCTTCTCTTTTGGGATGAATTCTAAATTTATCATTATGTCCGTCTACAACCACACCATCTGGTTCACCTGGTACTTCCACATAAGGCAACCAGTCTTCTGGTTTATCGGTATCAATATGACCCCTCTCATAGCAACCAGCCATGGGACCAATCCCAGCCACGATCTCCAAAGGATCGTAACCCATCTTACGAAGTCTATTAACTGCTGCATCAATAACTCCAATTTCTAACCCTTTGGACCCCGCGTGGACCATAGCCACAAATTCTCCATTTTTGTTAGATAAAATGACTGGAGCGCAATCAGCTGGTTTCAGGCCCAATACAACCCCAGGCTTCTTGGTAATAAAGATGTCAGCATTGGGCAATTCCCCGTCCCTGTCATCTTCAGGCAATACTACTATATCTCTCCCATGCATCGGCAACATTGTTCTCAATTGCTTTGGATCAAATCCCGCCGCTTCTGCAAATGCATTAATATTCTTCTGTGCATCTTCATCTGGCCAGTCCTTATTCCACACCAAAGACATATTGCGAAAACTACGATCAGAAAAACCATATCTTATCCCAGGAACCGCATTCAGTGTACTCAAATTCCTATATCGCTCCACAGCCGCCTGCAACCTATCCCCAGATTCACCTTCAAGCGCCATCGCCCAATTATATTACAGGGTATGAAGTTGTGCCAATCTGTCCCCTCCTGTAGCTTGTATAGGCAAGTTATAATAAATTTTCCATGGACATAAAGATCAAAGGCGGACAGGTCATTTCAGGCACGATTACTCCCTCAGGTTCAAAAAACTCCATCGTCGCTCTCATTCCTTGCAGTCTTCTTTTTGACAAACCAGTCACTTTCACTAACGTCCCAGATATTACCGACATCACCCGACTAATCGAG
>CAYHIN010000006.1:0-31796 GCA_964356705.1 uncultured Gammaproteobacteria bacterium | reverse complement strand
CAAACCACAAAATATTTTGACCAACTACTTGATATCTACTTAAATACAAAAAACGATTTTTCCCAGATCACAGTAGGGTTAGAAGGGGACTTTTCGCCAAATACATATCACCAGGAGTTCAAAAACCAAATGACTCTCGTTTCGCAGAAATCAGCAAAAAAAACCACCATGACCACTTTTGCCGAGTGGTATATCAAAAGATATCCAGATGTTTCACCAGTGCACAATATAGAGGCAGACGGTCTTGTATGGTATCAATCACCTCACTACCGAATAGGGTTCGACAAAAAAGCAAACAAAATTATAGACTTTAGAGTCTACCCTGAAGGGCTCCCTGAGCCGTACATCGAATGGCCCCAGACCGAAAAAGATCTCAGGATATACATCCCCGCGATTATTGATTCTCATCAATTTAAGAATCAGGTTTGGGATTTACATTCCGGGAAGGTAGAATTTCATCCCGACCACTTCATTGTTTCAGATTATTCCGAGACGCCCCCAAAGGAGGTCTCAGATTCCATATACCTAAGTCAGTCAAATCCATCTAAAAACCAAATCAAAATCGATATCAAAAAAAAGTATCCCTGGGACTCCCAAGGACAGACATTTTCTGACTGGTCGTTGGAGGCAAAGCATATCCTGAAATCTCCTCGCACATTACTTAGGACTATTTTCTTCGGTCAGATCCACAAACTCAATCGAGAGACTTACAGTATCAGCACGGGAGAACTTGAGGCCCTAGAACAACTACGCATGTTGCCCCCAGGAAAAATCTTGGTTTACGACCACGAATGTCTTCAGTGTGAGTGGTATGGGCAGTTTCGACCAGCTGTGTTCGCAAACAGTCGTAGTTACGTAACTAAAATTTCAAAAAAACCTCTTGTGTATGATGCACACACATTAGAAGCCCATGACAGACCAACTGCAAAGGCTGCTCTTGAAAAAACAAAGGCAAAGTACTTATATTTAGTTAAATATGGCGAATATCAGGAATCGGTGTCATTCTCTCCAGGTGACTTAGGAATTGAAAAAGTCTACGAAAATGCCAGAGCTCAAATATGGCGGGTAATCTAGCCAGGATGTAAAATCAGCCCATGCGAAAAATTGCTTTAGTTATAGGGGCTTCGTCGAATGTAGGTCAGAAAACTTGTGAAAAGCTTATAAACGCTGGCTACACCGTTTATGCTGGATTCAACACCACAATCATCCCCAAAAGTAAGTTCATAATTCCGTTGAAAATAGATGTCACAAATGATTTGTCTTGTGAGCAGTCAGTAGCCAATATCCTGAGAAGTTCGAAAAGATTAGACGCGGTCATTTATTTGGTCGGAGTAAGTCCAAAGGGTCTTGCCACTGATTTCACCCCTAAAGATTTAATGAAAGTTTATGATATCAACACAATTGGTTTTTTTCGGATAGCGACTTTGACACTACCTCATCTTGCCAAGACCCGGGGTTATTTGATCAGTGTCGCTTCCATATGTGGGATCATTAGCTTCCCAAACTTTAGCATCTACTCAGCTTCGAAATTTGCACTGCGCGCAATCAGTCTCGCAATCCATCACGAGCAGTATTCAAGTGGTGTTCATACGATTTGCATCTTTCCCGGCGCGATCGCATCCAACAGCTCGCTTCCAAAAGATTCGGCCCGAGTTAAGATCCCGTTATTAAAGTTTTTGCTGCCGCTTCTTGATTCGAATTCTCTGGGAGAAAATATTATAAAGATCCTGAACGATCCCAACCCTCCGCCAGAAAAGTTGCTCGGTTCAGATGCTCTTCTGCTCACCTTTATGCAAAGGTTCATACCTGCTAAAGTGTGGCATTATCTCCAAAAGCGAGTATGGCAAACACAAAGCTAATATTACCCAGCGTTTCAGTTGTCACAGCCACTTATGATGGTTCGCTAGACATTTTGTCTGAGTGTCTTGGGCGTGTAAGAGACCAAGACTATCCTCAAGACAAGATTGAAATAATCTTAGGTCACGGGGGGAGCAAGGAGTTCATTGCGCCAATCCTTAAGAGATATAAATGTAAAGTGGTTTACGTCCCCAAACATCTTCAAAATGCTGAATATAACCGAGGAGTCGCTTTTAACAGAGCCAAGAATAATCTTGTTCTAATCTTAGATCACGATAATTTTATGCCGACCAAGAACTATCTGAAAGAATTAGTTCAGCCAATTTTGATAGACCCGACCATTGTCGCCACGGAAAGCTGCTACTTTCACTATGACAGATCCTTTTCCCCACTCGATAGATATTATGCCCTTATTGGCACTCTTGATCCTATCCCTTTCTATCTTGGCAAGGCAGACCGCATGCCTCAGTGGTCTAAGTCATGGAGCCTCCTGGGCAGGTCTATAGACCGTGGAACTTATTACGAAGTGGAGTTCGACAAAGATCCTCGAAAGATACCTACAATTGGCACAAACGGATGTCTGATGCGAAGAAACTTAGTAAAAAAATATGCAGATACAAGGCCAGGACATCATTATCCTATCGATGTCATGGTTGACGTGATCAAATCCGGACATAATCGATTTGGCTTCGTTAAGAACTCTCTTATACATCTTACTGGTTCACGCGGTCTCGCCTCATTTTTAAAAAGAAGGTTCAAATTCGTCAATGAGTATCATTTCGCAGACAACTCGAAACGCAGATACAGTGTATTCATGCCCGGAGATGAGGCTAAGCTATTATTGTTTGTATTGTACTCAATTACACTAGTTGTACCAACCCTCGACGCCATAAAAGGTTTCAAAAAGATTCACGATCCAGCCTGGTTTATCCACCCTTTAATGTGTCTCGGTATCTGTTTTGTCTATGGGTGGGGCACCATAAAAAGCAAACTAAAATGAATATCTTGATTCTCAACTGGAAAGACATCAAACATCCCCAAGTCGGCGGGGCCGAAATAATAGTTTACGAGTTAGCTAAGCGATTGGTGAAAGATGGTCATAAGGTAACATGGTTTTGTCGCAGCTTTGTCGGTTGTAGCCCTGAAGAAATTATGGACGGGATAAAAATAATCAGAAGAGGCAACCTTATCACGACCTATCTGTACGCCCCCATATACTATTGGACAAGTTCAAAAAAGCCAGATTTAGTAATAGATATTTCAAACACGATATACTGGCAGACTCCAGTATGGGCATTTGCTTCAAAAAAGATTGCTTATTTAAATCAGCTTGCCAAGGATGTATTTTTCTATGAGTTTCCTCGTGGAATATCAAGACTGGGCATATTTTTTGAGAAGCTCCAATACCTGCCCTACAGATGGTCAAAATTTGTTTGTTACGCAAAAAGCACACGCATGGACTTAATGAACCTGGGCATACCCAGAAATCAAATAAAAATATTTACATTAGGTGTAGATCACAAGCGCTACACTCCTGGAAAAAAGTCAAAGACCCCTCTATTTATTTGTCTTAACAGGTTAGTAAACATGAAACGTACAGATTTGGTAGTTCAGGCAATGTCATATGTATCAAAAAGATTTCCTGAAATAAAATTGGTGATAATTGGAACTGGGTATGCGAGGAAAAAATTGGGAATTTTGAGAGACGACCTAAAACTTCAAAATACAGTTAGTTTCGCAGACGAAAATACATGGTATTTCAAAAAGGATAAAAGGGATAAAAAAATTAGTCTAATGCAATCTGCTTGGGCACTCATTTGCCCATCCGTAAAAGAAGGATGGGGTATGACAGTGACAGAATGTGCAGCTTGTAAAACCCCAAGCATAGTGTCAAACGTAACTGGTTTATGTGATTCGGTAGTAGACAAAGTGACAGGAGTAGTTATTTCAGCTAACCCGCCGCCAGAAGAAATCGCCAAAGCGATTATCAAGCTGGCAAATGACCATACCTTGAGGACCAGATTATCAAGTGGTGCGCATCAATATTCACAAAAAATGAACTGGGAGAAATGTTATCAAGAATTTAGGGACATTATTATTTCGGCATGAAGATACTTGTTTTTTCTTGGCGAGGACCAGGACACCCAAATGCCGGTGGTGCAGAAAAAGTCACTCACGAACACGCCAAGTCGTGGGTACAAGCCGGTCACGATGTGACCTTGTTTACCTCAGGCTTTCCAGGTGTTCCTTCACACGAACTCATAGATGGTGTAGAGATTGTGAGGGGCGGACATCAAATAGGCTTATTTCATATCACAGCCGTTTTTTGGTACCTATTCCAAAAAGAAACAACATACGATGTCATAATTGACCAATTTCACGGAATTCCAGTTTTCACTCCATTATTTGTTAGGGGTCAAAAAGTAGGTTTTATTCACGAAGTGGCAAAAGAGGTTTGGTGGACTAATCATCTCCGGTTTCCGCTCAATCATCTTTATGGCGCGTTGGGATATTTTATTGAACCATTTATTTTTCGACTCTATACCAAGATCCCATTTGTAACAGTTTCTTTATCTACAAAAGCCGATCTAATCGACTGGGGGATAGACAAAAAAAATATCTCAATAATCTACAATGGAGTCAGTGTTAAAAAATCAAATCAAAAAAAATCAAAAACAAAGACATTGATGTATCTGGGGGCAATCGCAAAAGACAAAGGTATCGAAGACGCTCTAAAATTATTTTCTCTAATTCATAAATCATATCCCGCTTGGAAGTTGTGGATTGTTGGCAAAGGAGAGCCTCATTATTTAGATGAGTTAAATATCCCAAGATATATAAAAAATTATGGTTTTGTTGATGAGCAGACAAAGTTTGATTTGTTATCCCGTGCTCACATACTTATCAACCCATCAATTCGCGAAGGGTGGGGGCTGGTAAATATCGAGGCAAATGCCATGGGAACGCCTGTAGTTGCCTACGATGTTCCTGGATGCCGAGATTCGATAAAAAATAACCATACCGGAATCTTATGTCCAAAAGGAAATATAGACCAAATGACAAGTCAAGCTGTGTTACTTCTTCAGGACGACAAACGTTATAAAAACATGACAACTCAGGCAAAAAATTGGTCAAAAAACTTTATCTGGGAAAAATCATCAACCCAAAGTCTTAAATTTCTTATGGCTTTGATACAATTACAGTCATGAAAAAAAAAGTAGCACTGATTACTGGTATCACAGGTCAAGATGGATCATACCTGACAGAATTACTATTAAAAAAAAACTATGAAGTCCATGGTTTAATTCGCAGATCCAGTACTTTTAATACCAAACGCATAGAGCACCTTTATGCAGATCCACACGAAAACCCTCTTCTATATCTGCATTACGGAGACATGTCCGACGCCTCGAACCTAGAGCGTATTTTAGAAAAAGTAAAACCGGTCGAGATTTACAATCTAGCTGCTCAAAGTCACGTTCGAGTAAGTTTCGACATGCCTCTCTACACAGGTGATATTTGTGGATTGGGCACAGTCCGTTTATTAGACGCCATCCGCGACACAGGACTCAAAACCAAATTCTACCAAGCATCTTCATCTGAAATGTTTGGTAAAGTAGCAGTCACTCCTCAAAAAGAAACCACTCCCTTCTATCCCAGATCCCCATATGGTGTCGCAAAAGTTTACGCTTATTGGACTACAGTAAATTATCGTGAAAGCTATGGACTATTTGCCTCAAACGGAATTCTCTTCAATCACGAATCTCCTAGGCGTGGCGAGACGTTCGTCACACGAAAGATTACCAGAGGATTATCTCGCATCAAAAAAGGCCTAGATAAAAAGCTTTATTTAGGCAACCTAGATGCCCGACGCGATTGGGGCTATGCTCCAGATTATGTCGAGGCTATGTGGCAGATATTGCAACATACTCAAGCCGACGATTTTGTCGTTGCAACCGGAGAGACTCACACCGTTCGTGAGTTTGCACAAGAATCAGCCAGGCTGCTAGACATAGATCTAGTCTGGAAAGGCAAGGGATTAAAGGAGACTGGTGTAGATCGAAAGTCAGGTAAAATAATTATAGAAATAGACCCCCTCTATTTTCGTCCGACCGAGGTAGACTTACTAATGGGTGATTTCACAAAGATAAAAAGAAAACTAGGTTGGAAACCAAAAGTTAATTTCAAGCAATTAGTAAAAATTATGATCGAGGGCGAGCAAGTATGAAGTACTTAGTCACAGGAGGAGCAGGATTTTTAGGAAAGTTCGTGGAAAGCGAGTTAATAAGTGGGGGAGTGTCAAAAAAAGATATCTTCATACCTCGTTCAGCTGATCACGATTTACGTAATGCTGAAGTTTGTAAAAAATTAGTCAAAAATATAGACGTTGTAATTCATCTCGCAGCCCGTGTCGGCGGTATCGGCTACAACCAAGCCCATCCTGCCTCACTCTTTTATGACAACGCCACAATGGGCATAAATCTGATTCATTCAGCCCACCTGGCCAGGGTAAAAAAAGTCGTCATTGTCGGCACTGTTTGCGCTTATCCAAAGTTCACCACGGTGCCATTCAAAGAGTCAGATCTTTGGAACGGCTATCCGGAAGAAACCAACGCCCCATACGGCCTGGCCAAAAAAATGCTCTTGGTCCAAGCCCAAGCATATCGGGCAGAGTACGGGCTAAACGCCATTTATCTTTTACCTGTCAACCTTTATGGTCCAGGAGACAATTTTGATCCGGCCTCTTCCCACGTCATCCCAGCCTTGATCAAAAAGTTTGTCGAGGCTGTAAGACAAAACAAATCCGAGGTAACCATCTGGGGCACTGGCCGTGCCAGTCGTGAGTTCCTATTCGTAAAAGACGCATCCCGGGCCATAGTTCTCGCTTCACGCAAGTACAATTCACCCGAGCCTATCAATATTGGCTCAGGTCAAGAAATCACTATTCTCAAATTAGCGACCCTAATTGGCAAAATGACTGGGTTCAAAGGCAAAATAATCTTTGATTCCACCAAACCGGATGGTCAACCCCGACGCAGTCTCGATGTGTCAAAAGCTACAAAGCTTTTTGGCTTTACCGCAGAAACTTCATTTCCAGCCGGCCTAAAAAAGACCATTGCTTGGTATAAAGAACATAGGAGTCGGGTGTAGAATGTAAAGCAATATGCCAAGCAGAGAACTAACTCACATCGAAGTCTCAGAAAATCACCCCGCAGAAGTCTTGCGCTATCACAACGGCAACCGGGCAATTCTATTTCGGGAAGGAAGGCTCACCTATCAAATCGATATCCAGCATGCAAAGGGAGTATTCAACCCAACGGTCGAAGCTCTGAATGAATACCTCATTGGCCAGAGGCAAATTGAGTCAGGGGATCCAATGCTTACAGTAGGAGCAACTTTCGACGGAGCCTGTCCAGCAGACTGTTCGAATTGCCCATTTGCCCGGTCAAGATGGAAGGACAAGCAAACCAGTGCAAAGCCTGTCACCCCGGAACAGCTCATCGGATTTGTCTCACAGGCAAGGCAAATAGGCATTGCAGAGAATGTATTGAGTCCTGGTCAACCAATTGGAATCAGAGGATACGGAGCAGGGGATCCCAGTTATTATCAACATCTGGAAGGAATCATCGAGGCTGTCGGCCGGATAGAAGGTTGTACTAGCTCAGGTTGGTCTTCAATTGCTCGGGGAAAGTCTCGCCAACACAAGCATAGCGTTTTGAGAGCAGTTGAAAATGGATTCGAAAGAGTAAGACAAGAAAATCCAGCCCAAAAACTAAAAATGCAGTTTTCTATACATGACACAAGACACGCCGCGCGGGTCGAATACACAGGAGAAAAGGATCTTTTTCCTTTGGAGGACATTGCAGAATCTGCCGGTAACATATATAGGATCACCGGTCGTAGGCCCAACCTGGTATTCGTACTCAAAGAGGGTACTCAAGTCGATCCTGAGGTTTTGATCAACGCAGGATTAACACCAGATTTGGTCGTACCCACTTGCCGAATGATGGATTTTTCAGTCGATTCTCCGACTGGTGCCCCCATGGATTCAAATGGAGTAACTAGAATATACAAAGAAGTTAGATCAGCCGGTTTCGATGTGGCCTGGATACCTCCGACTCCAACCATGGATAATTTGCCACCCATAGAGCTGAGTAAACTACACACCTATGCGATGAATCAGGGTCTACTCGGATTGTAATGTCCAAGAGCTGCTTTGATGGCCATCTCCAGCACGTCAAACTTCTTCTTCCACCCCACAATTTTTGTTGGTGTCTTGCCAGCCGGTGGATATGAGCGTGTCACAGGCAGCTCTGTGGTTCTAAATCCCAATCTATTGGCACGAGCGGTTACATAAAACAAAATCTCATAGTTACTAAATACATCTCTGGAGAGATCCAATCTAGTATCTGTTAGCAATTTTTTACTGTGCGCCCGATGCCCATTACTCGTATCTGTATAAATTTTATGAGCAGCCAGGCTCAAAATCGGACTAAATATATATTTATTTGCGATCTCTCGCTCAAGTGGGGTATTGATTGCCTGTCCTCCACTTATATATCTAGACCCCTGAATATAATCATATCCAAGATCAAGCAATCTAATAAATTCAGGGATAGATTTTGGGTCATCTTTGCCATTGCCATCCATCTGCACAATTCCCAGGTAGCCCCTTTTGAGAGCAAAATCATAAGCCATTCGATATTGTGACCCCAGTCGGCCTGGGCTGGTTTTGACAAGTAGGACAGTCACCCACTGTGACTTGAGAAACTTTGCTTCAGTCGATCCATCAGTGCTTCCACCATCGGCAATAATCACATCAATAAGTTTGGTGTAGGGTTTGACCCTTTTTAGTTGATTTTTAAAATTACCGCCTTCATTGATGACGGGTATGACCAGGCAATACTTATTTTTTTTCTTTCCAAACTCATATTTTTCAAAAGTTACACTCATGATTTTGTACAGACCAGGTCTGCGTTATATAAGCTGTCTTCCGGATATTTCTTAAACAGCTGGCTAAATGATACTTTAGATGTACGTTTATTTACAGTGTCAATTTCATATAGTTTAAATTTGTTTTTCACCAATATATCAGCGTACTCCCTGGCGCTACTCCCACTTTGTCGTAGCGCCATCGGCCAAAACTCGGTAAACAAAGTTAATTTCTTCTGCTTGGCAAGCGTCTTAGTAGCGCCCTTAATTACCAAGGCTTCAGCTCCCTGCACGTCAATTTTTATCACATTTATCTTTGGGATCTTACTGCCAAAATATGAATCCAGGGTAATTAAATCTATCCCTATACTTTTTCGACCATCTCCAGTGCCAAAAATTCTAAAGTCACCATGATTATTCTCCACGCTCAAAAAAAGTTTGCCTTTGCCATTTTTATCGGACAATGCCTTGTTTACCAAAACTACATTCTGGTATCCATTCGCTTCTATATTTTTTTTCAAAAGCGCAAAATTTTTAGGATCTGGTTCAAACGCGTAGACCCTACCCAAAGAGCCAACAACCTCCGCAGCGACTAGGGTGTTATTGCCAATGTTAGCCCCAATATCCAGTACTACGTCTCCTTTTTTGAGATACGTTTTAAACAGTCTAGTTTCATACTCCTCCCATACGCCGTTTAGTAATAGGGACAGAGACACCACCCGATCGTCTTTATCTATGTACATCTTGTTGTTCCCAATCCAGATCCAATCAGGCTTAAACAAATTGACGAATGGGGATACAGATCTTCTTATCAGATTATTCTCATACATCGCATGTCCAATTTGCCAAATGATCTTATTCACTTAAATATTATACTGCATCAATGTTCACTTGCATCCTTGCCTCGACAGCACCCAACAGCTGATCCGGTTCTACCCCAACTAGGTCAGCTAAGAAGGCTTCAGTCCTTCTTCCCACTCGGATTTGCTTCGTTTTTGCTGTCTCAGCCTTATCGTTGAAACTAGCATATGCAGTATTTAAATCCACATTAATCCCTTTTTCAAAAACTGCGTTAGTCCGATGCTCTAAATCTACCATCTCACTCTCTCTCATACTAGTGTCGACATAATTCATTACACATTTTTGTATAACAAACGCCCGCTCTGTAGGAGAAAGGGTGTCATAATTATCAAGTAGTCCATCAATTTCATTCCAACCTGTATATTCTGTTGCGGCCTGAAGATCAGTGATCTTATCAGAAAAACCAGCTTGTAATAACCTTTCCTTATGTACTCTTCCCGCGATTCCAGCTCTAGCGATATGCACTCTCGTTCCCACATCCACACTACTGTCAATATACTTTTCGTAGTCTCTTCTCAGCTCTCCTAGAACATGCTTTTTATTTTTCAGGTCAGTTTTGTTAACAATTCTTTCTACCTTTTCCCAACTAACAGATTCGTCTCCTTCTTTTCCGCCCTTTGCCATAAGAATGAATTGCATGTCAGTTGGTTTATCTGCGTCATGCAGCAAGATTGCTCGAACGTCTTCTTCCACTTGATCCTCGCTTAAAACACCCTTCTCCTTAAGAATCTCGCCAATTGCCTCCACAGCCAATGCATCACCAAACTGGTGACCTAACACTCCATGTTTATGTTTTTTTGCTCCATACTTGTTACCAGCTACATCTACTCGTTCGTCAATGTCGGATTTATGCCAATATTCAATCGCTTCTGGATACTTTTTCACCAAATGTCTAACTGCAATCATTTTTCTTGGATCGCCATCGACTTTGTGCAGATTTATAGATACTTCAGCTGTCATGCAAGCGATACTATCACCCCACCCCAAAAGGTCAAGCAGTCGTAAATTTTGACAACTCACCAGACAGTCCTAGTTTTGTATAATAAGTTTAGTGACACAAGCTATTTGGCAATTGATGAGATTTTTAATTGTAGGTGTGTTAGCTGTGGCAATGGATTTTGCAGTTTACTTTGGCCTTCTACAGATAATCACCCAAATTCCTATCCCATTGGCAAAAACAATCTCTTATCTTAGTGGCATGGTTATCTCTTTTGTAGGTCATAGAAATTTTGTCTTCAAAGCAGACCATCACAAACCCCAACATCAAATTCTGCCCTTCGTTATTCTCTATGGCGGATCATTGGTCGCAAATAATTTGATGAACGCACTCGTGTTAAATGTTACTCACATAAAAGTTCTAGCTTGGTTTCTCTCCATCTGCACATCAACCTCGATAAACTATCTGGGCATGAAGCTTGGGGTATTCAAGAAAAATGATTAACAATTCTTCATTTAGACCTCTTTACACGCATCAAAAATATGATATACATAATTCGCCATGTTGAAAGTTTTAGTAACAGGTGGTGCAGGATTTGCTGGCAGTCATGTCTGTGAGTATTACAAAAAAGCCGGGGCAAAAGTATTTGCCTACGACAATCTCACAAAATTTGAATTAAGAAGGACTGGATATTCGACAGAAAAAGCCCGTTTTCATAATGTCGACATTCTCAAAAAAATGGGCATTCAGGTAATAAAAGAAGACATCAGAGACAAAGAGGCACTAGAAAGTTACGCCAAAAAATCAGACTTTGTCATTCACACAGCAGCTCAGCCCGCCATGACCATCTCCTGGGAGGACCCAGAGTTAGATTTTACGACCAATGTGGTAGGCACATTCAATGTCTTAGAAGCCGCTCGCAAATACAAAATCCCCACAGTTTCGTGTGCTACTATCCATATTTATGGCAATAAAATAAACGACGAGGTTAGAGAAGGCAAAACTCGTTATATCAGAAAACCAGCTGAAATAGACGAAAACCACAGACTAGTAGAAGGTTTACTCACACCACTTCATGCCTCAAAACACACCCTCGATCTTTACACCCAGGCCTATATCGACACTTACAAGTTACCTCTGGCCTCATTTAGACTCACAGGTCTTTATGGCTCTCGTCAATTTGGTGGCGAAGATCACGGCTGGGTAGCCAATTTTGCCATCAGATCCGTCATGGGCTATCCGCTCACCATCTTTGGCACTGGCAAACAGGTTCGCGACATCCTGCACATTTCAGATCTTACTCGTGCTTTTGATGCTTTTTACAAAAAACAAAAAGCCGGTGTGTACAATATTGGCGGGGGATCCATGACCACACTGTCGTTGATCGAGTGTATTCACTTGATAGAAAAGATTTTAGGCAAAAAGTCTATGATCAAATATCAACCGTCTCGCATGGGGGATCTGGTCTACTTCGTTTGCAATACAGCCAAAGCCAAGAAAAACCTAGGCTGGTCCCCCAAAATCACGCCCGAGAAAGGTGTTCGTGAACTGGTCGACTGGGTAGTCCAAAACAAACACCTTTTTGAAGTCAAAGATGCAAAATAAAGTTAGAATCGGAGTCATCCCAGCCGCAGGCTCGGGTAAAAGATTAGGTTTTCTCTCCAGCATTCTCCCCAAATCATTATTTCCACTCTATGACCGACCGATTGTCCATTATGTTGTAGATCAGATGCAAAGAACAGGGATTGAAGACATCTATATTATAGTCAACGTCTACAAAGAAAAAATCATCGAGTACTTCAAACTCATCCAGATGGATTTGAGAGCCAATATTTATTTCATAGAACAAAAAGTTCTAAACGGGACAGGGGAATCAATCCTAATGGCCGAAAAATATACAAAAAAGGAGCCTTTCATGGTCATGTATGGTGACGACTGCACTATTACCGATTCGCTCGAGCCCATGGCTCACAATTTTTTAAAGTCCAATGCCATAGTCATGGAGGGTGTAGTAAAAGAGACAGACTTGGCAGTACTTCGCCAAACCTGTGCTGTCAAAATGACCAAGGACGGCAGAATGATCGAGATTATAGAAAAACCCGAGAATTCTCCATATCTTTTACGAGGCTGTGGGGTATACATGTTCAGGTCAGATATTTTTTCCCATATTAAAAACACACCAATCCATCCTTTAAGAAAAGAACGGGAAATAACTTACACCATCAATCACCTGGCCAAGTTGGGTAAGGCTTACGGCCACATCATCAACGGTCATAACGTCAACATCAACGATTACGACGAATTACTCAAAGCCAGTCAGTTACTAAAAGATGTGAAGAAAAGTTCAAAAAAAGTTGTCGAGGTATTATTTTAATTTCAACTGTTTCAATTTCTCTCTTTTTTCTTCAGTTACATCTACCAGATTCCTGTTTTCCAATCTATATGCATATATATTTTCCAGAGCGACAGGTTTCCAGGGACCAGGCATAAATCTTTTTAGTGACTGGCCATCTACATAAGCCGATTCTACCTCGGCCCAGATGTTGGTTGGAGCTATGTTGTACCACGGTCCATCAATATCAAATTGATAATGTGATATCACTGGAAATCCAAAGATAAACGAGTGTTGTAATATCTCGGGATCGTCTCCCTCAAAGTAAAACACCAAAGCCACATCAGGATTCCCAAAATTAGTAGCTCTTTTTATAGATCCACGCAATCTGTCGGTCAATTCGATTCCTCGCACTTCTGATAAGTGGTACAAATACCTGTAACTAGTCTTTGCATGTAGAGAAAACAAAATACCTACCAATATCAGAAGTATTATGCTTCTGGATCTTGTCCCAACAGCAGTTAGCATACCAACCAGCCAAGCGAGTCCAGCCCCAGAAACTATTAGGTATCTACCGGTTATTTCATATACAGTTCCAGGCGTTCTCACCCAAAATAAAATAAAACCAGATGCCGTAAACAGCACTGCCAAAAACAAACCGAGTCTCAAGTTCTCTTGCTTTTTGAGACTAATCCACACGGTGGTTAGTATTATTAACACATATCCACCAAACAGGTAAGTTAGCAGCTCAAATGGTTGGATTAGCGACTCTGCTGGATTCATAAAAGTGCGCCACACATAAGTAGTCCAACCAAAAGCTACAATTACACCAATCAAAAATTGCCATCTCGTGGACCTAATTATTACCAAGCCAATAAGAAACATTGAAAAGGTTGTTACTACCACCTGGCGAAAAGTTCTTGGTAATCCCCATATTTCGATGCGCTGATACAAAAAATTGTTCGGGAGTATTAGTCGACCTATCTGACTAATAGGCGTCACTAATATTTTATAATTCCCGTCTTTACCCAGCTGAATTACTTGTTGCAAGTTCTGAGCCAGTACACTACTACCTCGCAGGCTGACCGCCCCGCCATAGCTAGTGTATTTCAAAAGCGTTGCGATCAGAAAGATATACACACCAATTCTTGATAAGCCCCAAAAGAGTTTTCTCAGGTTGAAGTTAATAACTATCGAGTAAATTTCCAGGCCGATCATCAGAATCGGTAAAAACATGGTCCTAATGGGTTGGGAAATAATAGCCAAGACAAAAAAAATAGGGGCAAAAAACCAGGCCTGAGTCACAAAACACCCCAGGGCCAAATTTGTTAGGGCGATGGCCACATATGAAGGCATGTTGAAAGACCAGTCTGTCGCCTCAAGTCCCGTCGTCGTGATCATAAAAAAAGCCGCTGCTATTACAGCTGCCCACTTACTTTTTGAAAGTCTATAAACCGGCCACAAAAAAGACAAAGCAGCAAGGGTTCTAAGTACAAAAGAAACAATATAGTAGATCTGGTGTCTAAACCCCACAAAATGGTGAATAATAGCAGTCAGCATATCCATCGGCCCATAGTCAGTGAAAAAATACGACTTGTTACTGAGTGTTTCACCTCCCCACCCATTTATATAAAATTGATATCTCCAAAGCCCCAAATAATCATCACCTGTCAATGCCAAGTCGAAACTTGGTCGCAGTACCAAAAAGCCTATTATCAACATCCCCGCCACACACCACACCCAAAACCATTTTTTAAATCCAATCACGAGAATATATATATAATATAATCCACGCATGAACAAGCCCTTAGTGTCTGTGATTATTCCCACCCACAACGAAGAGACAGTTATTGCAAAGAATCTCCAGGCTATAAAAAACCAGGCCTACATCAACTGTGAAATCATCGTCGTAGACGATGGCTCAACGGATGCCACAGTGGCTATTGCCAAAAAATACACTCAGTATGTGTATCCCAGATCTCATTCTGAAAGAAGCGTTCAAAGAAATTTTGGCGCCAAAAAAACCAATGGCGAATACTTGCTATTTCTTGATGCAGACATGGCCGTGTCCCAAGACGTAATTACCGATTGTGTCAGACTTATCAGCTCAGACTCAAAAATAGGAGCTATTGCCATTCCCGAGCAACCAATCGCCACGAACTTCTGGGAAAAGGTAAAGGCTTTTGAACGGTCATTTTATAGCGATTTCGGCGATCCTGATACCGATGCAGCTAGGTTTTTTCCCAAGAAGCTATTTCAAAAAGTTGGCGGTTATGATGAGACTATCACGGGTCCTGAGGATTGGGACCTACCAGACCGCATCCAACGTCTTGGTCACAAAGTCGGCCGTATTACTTCTCGTATAAATCATTACGAGCGCATTCCCTCACTTCTGAGCTTGCTCAAAAAGAAATGTTACTATGGCCTTTCTGCCTATCGCTATTTCAAAAAACACAACTTATCCATAATTGGCCCCAAGACCATTTACTTCCTGCGCCCAATTTTTTACAAAAACTGGACAAGACTCATAAGTCATCCACGGCTTGCAGCCACAATGTTTCTAGTACTAGGACTGGAGCAAATTTTTGGTGGATTAGGTTATTTGGTCGGGTCAATCAAAAAAAAATGAAGATACTTCAGCTTACTGTACACTTTTCCCCCAATCTAGGAGGTGTCGAAACCCATCTGGATGATCTGGTGGCTGGTCTAGCCGCCAAAAAACACAATGTCTTCGTTCTTACCTATCGACCCTTATCAGTCAGTGCCGAATGGCAAATGTATGAACATAAACACCTCATTCAGATTTTGCGTATTCCTTGGATTCCGGGTTTTTTTAATATGTTGTCCACTTACCCCATCTTAGAGTTCATATATCTGTTTCCCGGCCTATTTGTTGCTTTACTTATTGTCATTTTTCAGTTTCGTCCCCAAGTTATACACGCTCATGGTTTAGTTTCAGGACTGATAGCAGTGTTTTGGGGAAAAATATTTAATCTGCGAACGGTAGTTTCTACTCACTCAATTTATAATTTTCCATCCAGTGGCATCTATCGTTCCTTAGCCATATGGCTATTTAGCAATTCTAGCCATAATCTATGTTTGTCTGACCAATCCACCAAAGAATTAGTGTCTCTGGGCATTCCAGCCTCCCGGGTCAGCCGATTTACCTACTGGGGTGATTTAGAACGGGTCAAGCCTCAAAAAAAACCTAACTCCAATAAAATTATAGTTCTCTTTGTTGGGAGGCGGGTCCCCGAAAAAGGCATTCCTGAATTATTGGCAGCTGCAGAAATGTTCAAGCCCGGCATCACACTGCAAATTGCGGGCTCCGGACCACTAGAAGCATCCGTAAAAAAACACTATATTGGCCGTATTTCACAATCAGATCTGCCTTACTATTATTCCACAGCAAGTGTTGTAATAGTCCCCAGCACCCATGACGAAGGCTTTGGTCGAGTGATTATCGAGTCGTTAGCCTGCGGCACACCCGTGGTTGCAGCAAATCGTGGCGCAATTCCCGAGGCC
The DNA here is from genome assembly GCA_964356705.1 of uncultured Gammaproteobacteria bacterium. Lineage (GTDB taxonomy): Bacteria > Patescibacteriota > Microgenomatia > CAZETR01 > Amesbacteraceae > CAYHIN01. Next base: position 15,351 of record CAYHIN010000006.1, on the reverse strand, counting down.
ATGGACAATACAGTTGGCAAGCTGATAGACATTAGTCCACAAAACATCCAAGCAGTGATAAACTACCTATTCACTAATCAAAAAATCATAACCAAAATGAAAAAAAAGGCCAGGGTATTTGCAACCAAGAGGTATAGTTACCACAATATTGATCAAATAATTGATTCCTACCACGCACATATATGAAACGCCTGACAGAAGAAGAGTACGAATTCGTTTATTCTCGAACCACCAGGCTATGCATCGATTTGGTCATCCGGGCCAAAGACGGTCTGCTTCTATCAAAACGACTAATTCCACCGTTTGAAAACCTATGGCATTTTCCAGGCGGCCGAGTCGGATATAAAGAGACCATCCCCGATGCTATCAATCGGATCTCGTTGGCTGAGATCGGAACTACAGCCAAAGCCGTCGGGTTATTGGGGTACATCGACATGCCCAACGATGGCTCATACGTTCACAGTGTCAGTTTGGCTTTTGAGGTCGAGTTGGATGAATCCGCTATTGTAGGGAGTAGTCAGGCAAAGGAATTCAAGGCTTTCCATTCACTACCAGACCAAATGCAACCTTACCAGCTGCAATTTTTACAATCCATCAGTCTCTCATGGTTGAAATAAAAGCAGTTGTAACTGGAGCTGGAGGATTTATAGGCCATCACCTGGTTAAGTATTTGAAAAAAAAGGGCTATTGGGTAAAAGGCGTTGATATAAAAAAACCTGAGTTTGAAAAGACGTCAGCAGACGAGTTTTTATTACTCGATCTGCGAATTGCCAAAAACACGCTCAAAGCAACTGTGGGGGTTGATGAAGTTTACAACCTAGCTTCAAACATGGGCGGAATCGGCTTTATTGCGGCCACCAAAGCTCGTTTGCTCTACGACAACCTGTTTATTGATACCAATATGTTAGAGTCAGCTCACACAAACAAAGTCAAAAGATTTTTTTACCCCTCATCGGCCCTAGTTTATCCAGACTTTCCAGGAAAGGCAAAGAACTTAAAGCTAAAAGAGGAATATGTCTATCCCGCTTTTCCCAACAGTGAATATGGGTGGGAAAAATTAGTTGCCGAGAGGTTGTGTGCAGCCTACTATGCCGATTATGGGTTAGAGACTCGGGTGGCCCGATTTCACAATGTGTATGGTCCATTAGGAGTCTACCGGGGTGGAAAAGAAAAATCCCCGGCGGCAATTTGCCGAAAAATTGTCATGGCCAAAGATGGCGACGAAATCGAAGTGTGGGGAGATGGCAGGCAAATCCGCTCTTACTGCTACATCGACGATTGCGTAGAAGGCATTTACCGTCTGACCCACTCAGATATCCATGAGCCTATCAATATCGGCATGAATGAGCCAGTAACAATTAATGAATTTATAGATATCGTGGCCAAAATAGCCGGCAAAAAAATCAAGAAAAAACATGACTTATCCAAACCCCAAGGAGTGAGGATTCGAAATTCCGACAACACCCTAATCAAAAAGCTATTAAAATGGGAACCCACCATTCCTGTCAAAGTGGGGATCAAAAAAACCTATCTATGGATCAAATCTGAAATTGACAAAAAAACAAAATAGGCATAATATCCTGACATGACTTTTTTGGGCGAGAGAAAAATATTAGTGTTGGGTAGCAATGCAGGAGACGAAGTCCACCTCGTAAGACAAGCGTTGGAGGAAGCCGGTGTACCAGCCGGTTCACTGAGACGTCTCAGCATGCTTCCCAGAGTGATAAAAGATTTCCAGCCAACAGAGATTATGGTCGGTACAGAATATAGATATTATGACGAAAGCGCCGGAATGACCTTTCCAGTTACCCAAGAAGTATTAGAACATATTTCCAAAGAAGCAGCTGCAGCAGGAATTGCCGTAAGTAGAATATTTAACGCAAATAAAGGCGCTAGCTAGACCCTGTTGCAACCGCTACCGCGAACCAACACACCACCTCTTCAGTCAAATTCGCCACGTCATGTTCAACCTGCGCCGGGATAATGACACACTCATTTTTACGAACAGACCGTCCATTGACTGTGACAGTTCCATTCAGGACAAAATAAATTTCATGCATCGACTCGTGTTTATGGGTTTCTACTTTTTGCCCAGGTTGAAAGTCGACTAAACTCAACTGGGTTACTGGAGGAACGATTTCTTTGTTGGCAATGACTCTTTTCATAATACCGTTCCCATGCGCAGTCAAAACCTCAGGCAAACTTGTGGAGTTTATTATCGATATTTCTGGTACCATTGTGCCATTCACGATAACTAATACTATCATGAGCAACTATCTCAGAAATAAATCTACATTAAAAGATCGGTTAAAAAAAGTATATTCTAGTGTGAATTGGTCACGTATTCGCAGGAAGTTGATCTACAACAAACAATGGATGAGAATATATTTGGACGATTATCAAAGATCGAGGGGGGATATAGTAAAGGAGTTTGTGAGGGTAAAATCTGAGGATTACGTTGGGGTCCTGCCGTATGACCCAACCACAGGCGAGTTAGTATTGATAGCCGAATACCATAGAGGTGTTGATGAAGTATTAGTTCAATTACCTTCAGGAAAGATAAAAAAAGGGCAAACTCCACTGCAAGCAGCAAAATCTGAACTCCGAGAAGAAACGGGCTTATCGGGAAGGATTAGTCCTCTTAGCAGACTATGGGAAATGGGCATGTTTTTTGATGCTAAAGCACACTTTTTCTTTGCCGAGGTAGACGTTTCGACAATGGCCAAACAAACTCTAGACGCAAACGAGGAAATTGCGATTATTGTAACTACCGTAAAGGAAATCTACGAGCTTATCTTCTCTAAGAATCGTAAACCAATTGACGGCGCGCTAACACAGGTGTTTCTGACCGCGTTAGAATCTGGATTAATAGACCGAAAATACATCAAGGCTTCAGTATAAGGATTGAATATTGACAATACGTTATCTTCAGTTATATACATCAGTGACGATGTTGAGTGGAAAAAAGATTTTGGTAGCTGGGGGAAACGGTTTTTTGGGCTCACATGTTGTAGAACTTCTAAGGTCAGGAGATAGCAGTCAAGTTTTTGCACCCAGGACCCAAGATTTGTTTGATTTTCGAAAGATTGAGGACTGTGATTACTTCATCAACAAATCCAAGCCAGACCTGATCATAAATTGCGCCGCCGTCCAGGGCGGCATTGGCTATCACTCGGGTAAGCAAGCGGACCTCTTTTGGGACAATCTGGCTATGGGGACTAACCTTCTGAAGTCAGCCTGTATGCACTCCGTGCCAAAGTTTGTAAACATTATCCCCGGTTGCGCATACCCGGGCTATTTAGAAAAAGATGAGCTCAACGAAGAAGATTTTTGGTCGGGCGATGTACATGATTCCATTTTCAGCTACGGTTTTTCCAAAAAAGCAAGTATTGTGTACGGCAAGGCACTTTACAAACAATACGGATTTAACTCAATTCATCTAGTTCTGGCCAATTTGTATGGTCCGAAGGATCATTATCAACCAGACCAAAGCAAAGCCTTAGCTGCCATGATCAAAAAGTTTTCCGATGCAAAAAAGAACAAACAACCCACAGTCGAAATCTGGGGAACGGGCAAGCCAGTAAGAGACTGGCTATACGTGGTTGATGCTGCAGAGGGTATCATAAGAAGTGCCGAAGTCTACAATAGTATTGATCCGCTAAACATAGCCAGTGGCCTAGGTATAACGGTTGGCGATTTGGCCAGAACCGTAAAAACCGCATCCGGCTATACTGGAAAAATAGTTTTCAACATATCAAAGCCAGATGGAGCCATGAAAAAGACTTTTGGTATCAAAAAAATGAAATCAGAGTTAAGCTGGGAGCCCAAGACATCAATAAGTCAGGGGATTAAAGACGCAATAGCCTGGTATGAAAAGAACCTCTCCTAAAACAATTGGCATATTGGGAGGAACTGGCATGCTCGGCTCTGATTTGGTTACCATCCTAAAAAAATATTTCAAAGTAGTTCCGATTACCAAACTCAACTATTCAAAGTGTGTTGGCAAGTCGTTTGATATATTAATAAATGCCAACGGCAACAGCCGTCGCTATTGGGCAAATCAAAACCCCGTAGAGGACTTCTCTGCCTCAACGCTCTCTGTAATAAAAAGTATCTTTGACTTCCCATGTAAAACTTATATCTATGTCTCTTCAATCAACGTCTACGCCAGTCACGATGATCCTAGCCGGACAAAAGAGTCTTCAATCATTGGTATAGATAAGCTCGATTCCTACGGACTTCACAAATACTTGTCAGAACAACTAATAAAAAAATACTGCCCAATCTTTCTCATACTTCGTCCTTCATCCATTTTGGGGACAAATCTAAAAAAAGGCCCAATATACGACATTATTTCTCACAAACCTGTTTTAGTCACCCAGGATTCTCGGTTGCAATTCATTACGGCTTTGGAAATCGCAAACATCATCCAGGCACTTTTAAAAAAAGGGATACACAATCAAATTATCAACATAGGAGGAATAGGTAGTTGCAAGTTTTCAAACTTGTCAAAATTACTTCACTCAGTAGAATTTTCAAAAGATGCCGTTCGACAAACATATGAAATGAACATTAAAAAGTTAAAACGAGTGTTCCCTCGGCTAAAAACATCAAAAAAATACTTAGATGAATTTTTAACAAGTAGGATATAATCCTCTCGCTATGGCAAAAAAAGATTACGATTTAGAAAAAGACCTGATCCGCACATGGTCAACCTACGTCCCCGAGGAAGCCATAACCGAGGTTGTCAAGACCATGCGTTCTGGTTGGTTAAATACAGGTAAAAAAGAAAAGGAATTAAGAGAAGTAGCCTGCAAAAAATGGGGCTTTGGACACTGCGTAGCAGCAATTACAGGCACTGCGGCCCTACGAGCGTCACTAGCCGTACTTGGGATCGGACCCGGTGACGAAGTTATATCTACACCGTTTACTTTTATTGCCACCAACACGGCGATACTGGAGCAGGGTGCCAATCCTGTTTTTGCCGATATAAAGTACCATGACCTAAATATTGATCCAGAGAGCATCAAAAAAAGGATCACTAAGAAGACAAAGGCCATCATGGTGGTCCATTATGGCGGCAATTCATGTGATATGGATGAGATCAGAGAAATAGGAAAAAAGTATGGTCTTCCGATTATTGAGGATGCTGCCCACGCTCTAGGAAGCCAGTACAAGGGCAATTACATAGGAGTGAAAGGGGATATAACCTGTTTCTCCCTTCAGGTAGTAAAAATTATCACATCTGGTGACGGAGCCTTGATCGCAACACCGAATAAGAGTTATTACCAACAATTGAAAAAAGTAGTTTGGTATGGCATGGACAAAGAAGACAAGACCACAAACCTATTAGACCCGCTGCCAAAGAGCTTTCGCGGTGACAAATTAGGTTTTAAATATAATATGAATGACATTACTGCAACAATTGGCCTAGCCGGTGTCAATAATTATGATGTCCCTGCCACAAGGAGGAAAGAAATAGGGGAATGTTATCGACAAGAATTCTCAAGACTTCCCAATCTGAAGCTTTTGGAGTACTACGAAGACAGGAAACCAAATTATCAAATATTTCCAGTACATGTAAAAAATCGTTTAGCGTTTGCAAAATACCTGAGAGCAAAGGGAATAATGGTAAATGTTAATAATCGCAGAAACGATATTTACCCTATGTTTGGAGGAAAAAGGTCAGATCTGCCAAATACAGCTAGGGCCGACAGGGACGTCATCGTGTTGCCAATTCACACCAACATAACTAACAGACAAATTAACTACATCGTTGAACATGTCACAAAAGCAGCAAAGGGGTAGTATCGTCTATATCAATTATTCTCCCTACGAGAACTCGGGAAAAATTTTAGACTACTTACTCGAAAACTTTGACAGGATATTTCATTTCTCTATTGGATTTCATAATCTAAAGAATAAAAAAAAATACAACAGATTGTTAATTTTTGAGAAAGGAGCATTAAAACACGAAATCGGTCTATTTCAGTTACCCATTCCTCCATCGTTCGTTTTTCTTCTTCTTCCAGTTAGGTCGTTCATAAACTTTCTTCAGATCATAGGTTACACTATTTGGCTAAAATACAAATACAAGAAAATTGATATTTATTTCACCGTAAATGCATTTATAGCCTGGATAGGCATACTTCTTCGAAGTTTTAAGATTGTGGATAAGACTGTCTTTTGGGTTTGGGATTATTACCCACCCATTCATGAAAGCAAAATAGTAATGTTATTGAGGTCAATCTATTGGCAGTTTGATAAGGCCAGTTCTTATTCCGACAAAGTGGCATTTGTTAATCATAGATTGTTAAATTTACGTAAAGATCTAGGTATATATAGTAGAAACGCAACGCATCCAATTGTCCCAATAGCAACCGATAAGCTGCCAATCGTCCCAAAAAACAAAACCCAAAAAGTAACTTTTGGGTTCATAGGAGTACTCAAAAAAAACCAAGGACCTGGGATAATCTTTGACTACGCCCAGGAACTGTCAAAGGAGTTTGGTGACTTCCAGTATGAAATAGTGGGATCTGGACCAGACGAAAATTATTTGAAAGAAAGGGCAAATAAAACAAAAGTCCATGCGAAATTTTACGGGTATTTGGAAGGTGAATCTTTCAATCAGGTATTGAACAAATGTACCATTGGCATTGCTATGTATATTCCCGATCCTAGCAATGTTTCTTATTATGGAGATCCTGGCAAAATAAAGAGGTATATTAGTTTAGGCATACCAGTAATAGGCACAGATGTCTTAGAGTTCTCCCGACAGATTGGAAAGTCCAAAGCCGGGATAATTGTTGATTATGATGACAAAATGGAATTTGTAGCTGCCACAAAGAAAATTATGGCAAATCACTCTTTTTATAGTAAAAACGCGCACAAATTGAGTAAAACACAATATTACAAAAAAGTTTATCCAGCCATGTTTGACTTTGAAAACAAATGAGTCACCCAGACAGAAAAATACTAATCACAGGTTCAGGTGGTTTCATAGGATCGACATGCATACGAACGCTAGCCGAAAGGGGGGATTATTCTCTAATCTGTCCCCCATCATCTCAACTAGACGTATCAAGTATTGAGTCAGTAGAAGCAACAATGTCAAAATATCGACCAGACACAGTTATTAACTTCGCAGCACACCGAAACGCCAACACAGCTGAACTTCAAAAAAACATCAAGAATGGCAGTGCTTGGATGACAAATGTTGTAGGAGCTGAAAATTTGGTGGAAACGTGTCAAATCTACGGTAGTTATTTACTTCAGATATCTTCAGACATGGTTTTTAGCGGAAAACGAGACAAAAAAGGTCCATATGCTGAAAGTGACCTACCAGAGGATGATCCAAACAATTTATCGTGGTATGGCTGGACCAAAAGAGTTGCTGAAAAATCAGTAGCCTCATACGGGAATAGTTGTATCGTCAGAATCGGAAACGTGACCAAGCCGATTTATGATTGGACCCTAGACTTCATCGGGAAAATACTTTGGTCATTTGACACAGGAAATTCCTACCCTCTTTTTAATGACCAATGGATAACTCTGACATGCGTATCCGAACTCGTGCAATCGCTAATGGTGCTAGTTGACTCGAGTCAAAATGGTATTCAACATGTATCATGTGACAACATAGTTACCCCATATGAGCTCACTGAGTATCTACTATCAAAATCTCGTAACAACAAATATAAAATCAATACTGCCAGTGTCGATGATTACCTTAACAATCATCCAAATCGTTATCCAAAATGGGGGGGGTTAAAGAGCAAGTCGACCCAGGCAAGATTGGGTGAGTACATGCCATGGCAAGCGGTAGTAGATTACTTTATTAAATTCGCAACCTGAAATGAATAAATGGCCCAAAGTTTCATTTATATTGTTAACTCTAAACGGGGGGAGTGGGGTCAGAACATGCTTAGAATCGCTAGCAAAACAATCATATCCAAGAGAAATGATTGATGTTGTCGTAGTAGATAATGGATCTGTAGACGATAGCGTAAAGATTGCCAAAAAATCCGGAGCACGTGTGTTCGTACACCCTGAGGGAAACCTATACACAAACTGGGTACGCGGTTTACACAAAGTCAAAGGAGAATACGTGTTTTATTTGGAGCAAGATATTGTCCTAAGGGGCAGTAATTTTATTAAAAACATGATCTGGCCCATGTTGTTAGACCACCGGCTGATGGCGACATTCACTAAAGAGTGGCCAGACAAGAGTATGCATTGGGTTCCTAGATTTCTTTCTTACAATTATGCCCAATGCGATCCTCTACTAGAGATGCTGTTTTTACCCGTAGAAAAATCTATCATCGAGAAGCACGATGGATATTTTGTATGTAAATATGAGGATAAAAAAATTCCTCCAGGGGTAAGAATGTTTTACAGAATGAAATATTTGAAAAAAACACCAAACTGGACGACTAAAAACTATTTTGATCACGACTTCGTTATCAATTGTGTCAGATCAGGATATCCTTATTTCGCCTACGCTTCAGAACCAGGGTATTACCATTATCACGCTACCAGTTTTAAGCATTTATTGCAAAAACGAATGCGTAATATGGGCATGCATTACTTTCCTGAATACGAAAAGTACCATTACACAATTTTAAATACACACGACAAACACGAAGTTATTAAGCTTCTGTTATTTGTCATATATGCAAATTTATTTATTCCTGCAGCCATTAGAGGGTTTTTTCGTTTCCTGAAACACAAAGATTGGGTTCTTCTAATGGAACCGATAATTACAATATCCGTAACTGACACACTCCTTTACACATTTCTAAAAAATAATGTTGGAAGAAAATATATTGCAGACTCTTTACGGTCATTTATCAATGCTTAGACGTCAAATACTAATCCTACTTTTAGCATTTATACTGACTTCTATCTGGTTTGGACCAAAAAAAATGCTTGCTCATGCCGAGGAAGGACTACCATTTTTCAATCCATTAAGAGTATATCAAAACTCTTTATATCTTTGGCAGGACACAGGATTGGGGTATCCTAACCCCTTCCTGATCCCCAGAACAACGCTAAATATATTCTCAGCTGGACTTAACGTTTTGAGGATTCCAGGATGGCAAGCCCAACAAATACTTTTCTTTATGTTAATCGTTATGCCACTAATATCGATTCCACCATTGATCAAACTATTGCTTCCTGACACGCACAAGTCCATTGGGATGTCCACTGCTATATTCTACGTATTTAATTTGTTTTTTATTTCTCAAGTCTTACAACGCTTCATAATTGAATTATTTTTTTTGTGGTCCTATCTACCCTTATTTCTCTATTTATGGATTAATTGGCTAAAATTCAAGAAAGTAAAACATCTTGCCTTGTTGATTATCTCATCTACCATATTTTCCAATATATTCACGATCACAGCTTCGGTGTTTACCTTATGGGTTCCAGCAGGAATTATGTGGTTGAAATATAGAAAAATAATTCCAGCAGCTGTTGGCATGATTACCTGGTTTTTATCAGCCATCTGGTGGTGGTATCCAATACACTCTCTCAAGGAAAGCCCATTTACTAGTTACTTAAACAGTTCCTCTAACCTCACGTCTCTTGTTGATGTAAGCAAATATTATCCTTATACAGAACTAATATTACTTAAACAAAAGTATTATTTCCGACCCGAAACAAGTTGGTTTACCTTCTTCTCATCAAGACCTATAGGTTTAATTAGCAAGAGTTTAGTAGGATTATTAGTAATTGGTATTATCGCAGGTTATAAACAAAAAAATGGAAAACTTATAATTTTATGGATATTCGTTGGATGGTTTCTTGTTAAGGGTGCAAATACACCATGGGGAATAGAGTTTTATACGTGGTTGTTTAACACCTTTCCATTCACCCAGGTTTTGCGAAATCCTTATGAAAAACTGGGCGTAGTCTTTCTACTCCCTTATTGTTTATTAATGGCAGTAGGTTTATCGAAAATATCTTTCCGAATTGTTCGAACGGTCATTATTTTCATGGTGTGCTTCATATTGTTAAAACCATTGTGGACGGGTCAGGTTTTCGCTGGGTATCAGGTTGAGGTGCCTCCTTCGTACAAACAAGCGGATAGTTATCTCAACACTTATTCAAATCTTCGTCTGCTTCATCTGCCCTTTATTCACGGGTCCGGGGTTGAATATAACTGGGGTTATAAAGGGGATGAACCGTCGGAATATTTGCTGAGCAGACTCTCTATGTCAAAAACTTATTTTTTTCCTGGTGACCCATATATGTTAATTTACCAGTATCTAAGATCACCAAAGTTTTACCGTCTAATGCAATTCTTTGCAATAGACACACTTGTTGTCCATAAAGACTATTTATCTGGCCCCACTCTTCAAGAGAATTATGAAGGGACAAAATCAATGACTTCTCAAATGGAGCACGTTATTCTCACCAAATCGTTTGATTCTTTGGATTTATACAGGCTTGAGAATGTGTCGACAGATTGGGGATATCTTACGAACACTATCCAAAACAAGGATAATCTGGCAGACGGGTTAGAAATGGTCGTGTCGGATATCAGTTTCAATCCCTTAGAAGACGCATTTACAATCGATAATACAATAGACCTTGGACCAGGAATAAGACCAATTTACACAATTCACAAAATTTCACCAGTCGAATATCGCTATGAAGTGACTCAAGCAGAAGACCCTTATGTATTAGTGCTTTCAGTCAATTTCCACCCCAATTGGTCGGCCTCGATAGATGGTGAAGTCCAAAGCAGTCATTTTCAAATAAACGGTTTTGCCAACGGCTGGCTAATAGACAAAAAGGGAGAATACACCGTGGACGTTAAATTCAAAGTCTGGCCATGGGAGAGTAATTAAATGCATACAGATAAAAAAGTAATTACACTAGACAGGCTGAAAAAAGTCTTGAGAGTAAGTCACCAAGGCAAAAAAATAGTTTTGGCTGCTGGAAGCTTTGACGTTGTCCACAGCGGTCATCTATTGTTCTTGGATTTCGCCAAAAGACAGGGAGAAGTATTGGTGGTTTTTGTTGGTAGCGACAGGATTATTAGAGAGGCAAAGGGTAAGGGTAGACCAGTGTTTCCAGAAAAGCTACGTCTCAGAATGATAGCCGGCTTTGAGGTTGTGGACTATGTGACCCTGTTAGATGGGGACTATTCCGATGGTATTGGCTTAGAAAATATTTTAAAGTCACTTAGGCCAAATGTCTGGGTATATTCATACGAAAGTCACAATCAAAAACAAAGACGTAACTTGGCAAAAAATTTAGATATCCAGGTGGTAATCAATCCGAGGATCAAACCAAACAGGTTTAAGGGACAGCTTTCTACAACAGATATCGTAAAAAAATTAATATGAAATTATCAACCAAAAAATTCAAAAAATGGAAAATATCTTATGTAAATGAAGCAGAATTAGATGAAATGCTCTCCGAACTCTATGCAAAAAAATATTATCTTTTTTCCACGACAAAGAAGTCACCAGTAATATTTGATGTCGGTGCTCTAATTGGTGAAACAGCTCTTTTTTTCAAAGATCAGTATCCTGGTGCAAAGATTACGGCGTTTGAGCCCAGTCCTCGTAGTTTCAAGCTCCTCAAAAAAAACGTTTCCCAAAACAATATTAAAAATATTAGGTTAATCAACGCTGCAGTCGCCGGCAAGTCAGGTAAAATGGATTTTTACATCGATCGTGACCCAAACAATCCTTGGGGCAGGGGAGACACTCTGAAAAAAACTAATCTCCTGTCTTCTCAGACTGCAATAAGAGTGCCAGCAGTAAGACTCTCAAAGTACATAAAATCAGAAATTGATTTGCTCAAACTGGACATTGAAGGCGCAGAGACCGAAGTCATCCAAGAGATCGAACCGAAACTAAAGTACATTAGAAATTTGATTTTAGAGTTTCACTACAGTATATATACCCCTGAAAACAGCTTTCAAACAATAATGACTATCCTCAAAAAACATGGCTTCACTCTAAAAGTTTATTTGAGCCGCTGGGTACTACCAAACTTGTTTGTCCAGCCAGTACTTCTCGTGTTATCCATAATGCAAGTCAAACAATATTGGTTGCGTATTTATGCTCAAAGATCATTTTAAGGAATCAGCAAAACTCATCAGTCAGTCCACTAGGATTTTAGAAATGCCTATTGCGAAGGCGTCTGACCTGATAGTCAACGCATTCAATTCAGGCAACAAGCTTTTGGTCTGTGGCAACGGCGGCAGTGCTGCCGAGTCCCAACACATGGCAGCTGAGTTAACTGGTCGTTATCTCAAAGAACGTAAAGCCCTTCCCGCCATAGCTTTGACCACCGATACTTCAGCACTCACAGCCATTGGCAACGACTATCATTTTGACCAAGTGTTCTCTCGCCAGATTCAGGCATTGGGTAGTCCTGGTGACGTATTGCTTTGTATGAGTACAAGTGGCAATTCAGCCAATGTCATCAAAGCAGCCAAGCAAGCCCTAACACAAAAAATTAAGGTTATCATTCTTTCAGGCAATTCAGGAGGAAAACTAAAAAAATACTCTGACGTAAATATAATCGTACCGTCCAAATCAACCCCTCTTATTCAAGAAGTTCATCTAGTTGTGATTCACATCCTGTGCGATCTGCTAGAATCCAGTTTCTTGTAGATATGAAAGTGATCATACTAAGTGGCGGGCTTGGAACGAGGTTATCTTCTCTGATATCGGACCGACCAAAGATCCTGACGCCTGTCGCAGGAAGACCTTTTATCACACATCTCACGAGATGGTTGAATAAATACGGTTTTAAAGAAGTGATATTTTGCGTCAGCTATAAAGCAGAACAAATAATCAAATTTGTAAGAGATGGTGAGAGTTTGGGAATAAAGGCAAGTTTCTCTCGAAATCCTCAGACCTCAGGGACAGGGGGAGCAATAAAGATAGCGTGCAGAAAGTTCATTGGTAATAATGAAGACGCCCTGGTCATCAATGGGGACACATTCTTCGATGTAAATTTAAATAAATTTAAAGAATTTCATTTAGAAAACAAGGCTTTTATTTCCATAGCTCTAAGTCACGTTTTAGACGTCCAACGCTACGGACAGGTTGAAACTAGTAATAACAATAAAGTTTTAGAATTTAAAGAAAAAGAATCCGGCGGAAAGAGCATTTCAAAAGCAGGTCTCGTAAATGGTGGGATCTACATGTTTAGCTCCGAAGCAATAAAGGCATTCAAAAAATTTCCTGCTTCATTCTCAGTTGAAAGAGATTTTTTCCCAAAACAAATTAGGACCGAAAGCGTATTTGGCTACATATCAGACACGACCCACTATGATATGGGAACACCAGCTGGATACAGGCGGACAGATAGATTTTTGGGCGGGAACGACCAAATAGTCATTAGAAGTCGTGCCCCAATGCGTGTGTCTTTTGGCGGCAGCGGTACCGACGTACCCACATTTGACCAGAAACATGGGGGATGTGTCCTCAATAGTTCAATAAACAAATATGTTTATGGCTTACTAAAACTAAGAGAGGACCGAAAAATACGCATCGTGTCATCAGATTATCATTTGTCGGTCGTATACGATGACATTAAACATTTGAAACTAGATGGGAATTTAGACTTAGTCAAAGCAGTAATCAAAAGAATTGACGTAAATTATGGATTCGAGTTAGAAATTAGATCAGACGTGCCTCCCAACAGCGGTCTGGGTTCCAGCGCTAGTGTTTGCGTAGCAGTCATCGGTCTGTTCAATCACTTATTAGTCGACAACAAAATGACCAAACCCCAAATTGCTGAACTTGCATTTCAAGTCGAAACCCAGGATATAAAAAACATAGGGGGTAGGCAAGACCAATACGCAGCCGTCTTTGGCGGTTTTAACTTTTTAGAGTTTATGGGTAAGGACTTCGTCAAAATAAGTCCAATTACAATCAAAAAAAACATCCTTCTCGAACTAGAGAGAAACACAGTGCTAGCGTACATTGGAACAAGGAAAACTTCTGGGCTACAGCATTCAAGTAAACAGATTTCAGAAGCTGAAAAGAAAAAATACCTACACGCCATAAAGGCACTGGGTTACGAAGCGTACGACTCGCTTGCCAGGGGAGACCTAAATCGATTTGGTAATATTTTAGAAGAAACTTGGAATCTAAAAAAAAGGGCATTTCCTCAATCAACTAATAGACACATAGAAGCTCTTTATTCAGCGGCAAAGACGGCAGGAGCTATGGGCGGAAGAGTAGTTGGCGCAGGGGGAGGTGGACATATTATGTTTTATTGCCACCTGGGGACAGAACACAAAGTATCCAAAGCTCTAAGTTCACTAGGTGCGAAAGTCATGGATTTCGGTTTTGACTACGATGGATTACAGACTTGGGAGGCCTAAAAGTCAACACGGCGTTCAATCAATTCTAAGCTTTGTTTTGTAAACTTAGCCCAGGTAAATTGTTTGCTCCATTTAATAGCATTTGTCGATAGTCGTAGGTATTTATTCTTATTCTCGATTAGCTTTACTATTTCTTCAGCCAGCAAGTCTGGTCGATGTGGAGCAACCAAGATTCCTGTTTTTTCATGCTGGACTGAATCTTTTGTTCCTTGTACTCTATAGCCCACAACGGGAGTGCCAACTCCGTTGGCCTCTATATTCACAAGTCCCCATCCCTCACGATAAGAAGGATTGACTAACACGTGTGCCGAAGCCAGTAGTTCAAACTTTTTGTCTGGTTTGCAAAACCCCACAAATTTTAAGTTGCTGTTTATTTTATGCTTGACACACAAACTTTTTAAGAACTCTAAATATTTTGCCTCACCCACTCCGACGATCAAAAACCTCCATCGCGGGCGTGCTTTGTGGATATCAGAAAATACCAAGATGGCGTCTTCTATACCTTTGTCCTTAGACAAAGCTCCCAAAAACATAATCACTGGAAGAATACTCTTCTTGGGTAACCGGGGTGGAATTTTTAAGTTTACACCGCTCAAAAATACATGAATATTTTTTTCAGGAATCCCTAGTTTCATCAAATCTTCTTTAGTTGAATTAGACACAGTCATAAAGTGCGTCCATCTATAAAGCATGAATATCAGTGGTTCAAGTTGAGATCCTACAAACCCAGCAATCAAATTAAATGGCCAAGGCCATGGATTCAGCCACCAGACTTCGTGAGCAACTTCGTGAATAAATCCGAGTTTTGGAGTCCTTACATACAAAGGAGTAAAAAAGGGGATACCGTGAAACTGGTCTACCACAACATCAAATTTTAAATGTTTCTCAAACAAGTACCACCTAAAAGCCGCGATATGAACTCCCAAATTTTGTGAACCCCTTCTGATCACCTGTACGACGTTTACTATTTCTTGAGCTTTCCCCCCTGG
>CAYHIN010000005.1:0-35906 GCA_964356705.1 uncultured Gammaproteobacteria bacterium | reverse complement strand
TTTGTACAATGAATACCGCACGGATGAATAAACTTTTGGTATTTGTATTGCTTTGGGGGTTTGTGCTTAGGGTTGGGGTTTTGGTGGGGAGAGATACTGATTATTGGTATGACGAAGCAATCGTTGCCAATATTAGTAAACAAGGTATTGAGATGCTTTTGGACACGGTCTCATCTGAGCCGCACCCGCCTGGGTTTTATTTTTTGTTGAAACTTTTCCCTGTTGATAATCCACTTGTGACACGATTGTCCTTGTTGTTTGTTTCTGAAGTGCTATTAGTGGGGGGGGTAATTTGGGCAGTTCGGAATGTCCGCAACTGGGAGGAATTTCGACTGGGAATAATTGTTTTTTTGACCTCATATGGATACTTGTGGAGTGGCATGGACGTAAAACAGGGAGTAGTAACGGTTCCAGTATGGTTGTGGTGGTTTTGGATATGGATATTGTCTTGGGAGCAAAAGCTTAATCTAAAACAAGAGATATTGTGGGCGGTGCTGTCTATGGTGATTATTTGGTTTGACTATAGATACTCGGCAGTTTTGGTCGTACTTATGGGACTTCAGTGGTGGATCAATAGAGACAAAAAATATTTAGGCCGAGGACTTACTTTTCTTGGGTCCGTGTTACTAGTGGTCCTGGCTGTTGGTTGGAAACAGACAATAAACAATGTCACTAGATTTGGCTGGACAGTAAGTAGAGAGAGTAGTGTTTTTTCTGGCTTTCAGGCTTTCTTTATTGGTAGACCATTTTCAGATTGGGCTGGGGATGCGATTCTCGTCGTGCTTGTCACCTGGTTTATAATAGGCGCGACCCGCTTGATCGCTCGAAGAAAACAAAAGAACGTGGCCCGATGGATATGGATTGTAGTTGGGGGATTGACGCTACTTTTGATGTACGTGGGAATGCGGGGATTTATCCTGGTTAGATATGCAGTGCCTTTGTATTTTATTGGATGTTTAGTTATTGGGATGGGACTGCAGAATGTGTGGGCGAGAAATAAACTGGGAAAAAAAGCCGTAGCGTGGAGCATCTTTATCTTTTTTGTATCGGGTGCGGCTGGGGTTTTGACTTATGACCCGGGTTGGTTTAGCGATAAGCTGGCGCAGACTATATCTGATGTTGGTCCTGGGGCTGGATTTATTAGTGAGCACCCGAATTTTAGTGTGGTTTTTTTGATTCAAAGAACTGAAATAGAGGGAGCAGCTGGTGTGAATATCTATGACATTGTAGGCTCTACAAGAGCTCATAATATAACAAAGAGAGTATTGGGTCTTGAGGGATTGGACTTAAGAGCTCGGAAATTGAGTCTGGACCAGGTGCGAACTAGGTTGGCCGAGAGTGGGTTGAAAAAATTTGTATATATGGCTGATTTGAACACAAGTCCATTTTACGATTCTAAAAGACAGGCGTTTTTTGTGTTGGGTAACATGTGTCAGATGAAAAAGGTAGAAACTCTGGGGGGGACAACATTTTTGATTATTTGGGATGAATGCAATTTTGAGGACCGGTCTCTACCCGACCCAATACCAGTTTATGAAAAAGGGAGTGATAAAGACGAGAGAGAGAAAAAAGGTCAGCGCTACTAACACATAATTTTGGTGGCGAATTTTGCTCAGAAAGAGGAATAGAGGAATGTTTATAGATTGATAACGGGAAAAAGAGGTAAGGTCGGTCGTGAATATCGGGAGAATAAACAAACAGAGACCTATCAGAAACATGTCTGATGTAAGTAGCTTTTTTGCTTTTAACAAAACGACTGAAAAGAATAAGAAAAAGGTATTTTCGATGAAGGAGTAATGAGGAAAGTGAGACTCGAGAAATCGGGTGTTGAGCAGAGAACCTAGATTATAAAGAGGAGTTAGTAAGTTTGCTTCAAACCACAAAGACCGTACACCTAAAAAGATGAAAAAGTCGCCAGTTTGAAGATAACAGTAAGTGCTCCAAAGTGTGATGGGCAAGATGCTCAAGATGAAGCCTGTAAATTTGGACTTTAGACTATCGGTGCTGGATATCAACTTATACCAAGTAAAGGGCAGGAGAAGGAGGGTAGTGCCTTTGGTTATAGTAAGTAGTCCTACGAAGAGACTGGCTGCAACTAGTCTTTTTTTGACGAGAGAAACTATAAAGAGAGTGAGTAGGAGTATCTGGAGTGATTCTGTGTAGTAGCTGCGAAAAAAAATACTGAAAGGGAAGATGAGTATCAGAAGCGTTGTTTTGGGACCAAAATATTTGCTTAGTAGAATCGTGTTTGATACCAATAGAATTATCATGAGAATGAAGGCGGAGATCTCGACGTCTCCCACCACCTGATTCACAAGACGTATTAACATGGGATATAAGGGGAAGAATGCATAGGAGGGGTAATCCATACTTTTTTTGTCTGCTAGGGTAGTGAGAACTGGACTTCTGGGATAACCATCCGAGGCTATTTTTAGGTACCATTGAGAATCTGCTTGGGCTAGAGCATTTGGCAAAAAGAACTTGTTTTGAGTGATCCTGTGGTCGGGAAGAAAGTGATGAAATGAGTTGGAGTGGCTTGTGATCTGAAAGGGTACTGATTTGTGAATTGTTGCTGAAATAGCGACAGGAATGAATGCAGCAAAAATAAGAATAATGATCCAAGTCTGTTTTGACATGCTGATATTATATGCGAGGAATGACGCCTGTGTTTGCGGGGAAAAGCATGCGGTATTGCTTCGGGACATAGGGATACTACTTCGGCGCTGAAAGCTTAGGACAATATTTGTGTGCTATATGCACACTTTATACCTGACTACTGCTATAAGAGATAAGCATGGGTTGATGCGGTTTACTGATTCCTATCAAATGAATTATAGGTTGACTGGGTACGATTTGTGCAGAGAAAAAGAATTGCGATTTCGGGTAATATATATATACATGAGGAAAATGATTTTCTTGGTATCAATACTAATAGTCGTGACGGTGGGTGTGGGTATTGTTTGGAAGGTATCGCATGAGGTATTGGAAAACTACATTATTGGGAAAGAGTATCTGGTTTTGCTGCAAAACAATATGGAACTGAGACCGTCGGGAGGATTTATGGGTAGTTTTGCGACGGTCAAGTTTGGTGATCTGCCTCAGGATTGTATAAAAAAAATGACGATCTCGGTAGAAGATATCTATGAGCCGGATGGAAAACTGGACGGACATGTGGAGCCCCCGTATCCAGTGCAGGAAGCTTTTGGTCAGGGGTGGTGGAAACTGCGGGATGCAAACTGGGATGTGGACTATGCCTCGGCCGCGGCCGCTGTAGACTGGTTTATGTCTCACTCTGGCCGGAAGTCTGTAGATGGAGTGGTGGCGATTAACCAGTCTACGGTTAATCAGATTATTGGAATACTAGGGCCGATAAAACTGGAGACTTATGATGAGGTGATCACTGATAAAAACTTTTACCAGCTGGCACAGCGGTATGCAGAAGTAGGTGGAGATAAGAGAGGATTTTTGGGGATGGTGGGTGTGAGACTGATAGATGAGCTGAGGGCGATCAAGTTAATTAAGTTAATGAAGTTAATTAAGCTGATTAAGGATGAGTTAAATAACGGACAGATACTGGTGTGGATGAAAGACCCTGAGTTGCAGAAAATCGCGGAGAAGATGAAATGGGCGGGGAGACTGACACAAGGATGGAACGGGGAAGATGATTATCTATATATAGTAGAAAGTAATCTGGGGACTAATAAGGCAAACTGTTGTGTCAAGCGCATGATTACACATGAGATAAATAGCCATGATGAGCACGTGATTATCAATTGGGAAAATAATAATGAGTTTGAGATACCGAGGCCGCCCGTGTTTTGGGGAGGAGACTACAGGGATTACGTTAGGATTGTAATCCCAGCAAGTCACAAGCTCCAAGCCATCAAGCTCCAAGACCGAGAGCTGCGAGCTGCAACGCTAGCTGATTTTGCGATACCAAATTCTCTAAGACAGGGAATGTCGGAAGATATGTATGTGATAGAACAGAGGGGCGATTTACAAATAATTGGTTTTTGGGCGGTGGTGCCGGCTCAAGAGACAGTGACTGCGGAGGTTTCTTATACCTCACCCCCTGCCCCTCTCCTTCGAAATGAGCGGGGAGAAGGAGTCAGAATATTTGTTAGAAGGCAGCCGGGGATGGAGAGCTTTGCTTATAAACTGATCGTGGAGGGAAAGATCGAGGCGGATGTTACAATTGATCGTGATACGGTAATATCGCGGTGATGTCTGAGCAAGTGGAAGAAATCAAAAAGAAGGTTGATATCGTGGAGGTGATATCTGGGTATGTGACGCTGAAGAAGGCGGGGAGAAATTACAAGGGCAACTGTCCGTTTCATGGAGAAAAGACCCCGTCTTTTATGGTGAACCCCGAACTACAGATATTTAAGTGCTTTGGGTGTGCGGAGGGGGGAGATGTGTATACTTTTTTGCAAAAGATCGAAGGAATGGAATTTGGGGAAGTGCTCAAGACTCTGGCAGACCGGGTGGGAGTGAAACTAGAAAGTTTTAAACCAACCAAGATCGAGCAAGAAAAAGAAACTCTGATCCAGATAAATACTCTGGCGGCCCAAGCGTACAATTTTCTTTTGACCAAACACAAGTCGGGAAAGGAAGCCCTGGAGTATCTGAATAAAAGAGGAATTGGTGATGATTTAATCTCCCAATTTAACTTGGGATTTGCTCCTGATAACTGGAATTTTTTGGAAGACTTTTTGGTCAAGAAAAAAGGTTACAAACTAGATGATTTGGAAAAAGCGGGACTCGTGGTGCCGGGACGAAGATATGACCGGTTTAGAAATAGGATCATGTTTCCTCTCAATAATTCTCGGGGACAAATAGTTGGGTTTGCGGGAAGGATACTGGGACAGTCTGATCAAGCTAAGTATGTGAACACGCCGGAAACTGAGATTTATCACAAAAGCGAACTATTGTATGGATACGATCTGACTAGATCTGAAATTAAAAAGAGTGGGCGAGTGATCGTGGTAGAAGGCGAGATAGATATGATGGCGAGTTTCGCCTCGGGAGTAAAAAATGTAGTGGCCATCAAGGGGTCGGCCCTGACGGAACAGCAAGTAGAAATGCTGCGACGAGTATGTGAGACGGTGGTGCTAGGACTGGATGCAGATCTGGCGGGAAACATGGCTGCGAAAAGAGGTCTTTTGATATGCGAAAAAGCGGGACTATATGTGGAGACGATAGACTGGACACAGCTGGGGACGCTGAGCGTGGCGGGAGCTAAGGATGTGGCCGATATTGCTTTTTCTTCCCCCGAAGAATGGGTGGCGCTGTCTAGAAAGACGATCCCGGTATATAAATTTTTGATAAACCTTTCTGTAAAAAGATTTGGGGTGAGTCCGGAGGGGAAAGCAAAGATAGTGAAAGAGGTGCTACCTGCAATTGCCGCGATCGAGGATGTGGTGAGACGAGATGAGTACGTAAAGGAATTGGCTGTGGCTTCTGGAGTGGAGGTGGAAGTACTAAGACTACAGATGAATATAAACTCTAAGCACGAAATTCTAACCTCTAAACAAGCGACAAAAGGATCAATAGGTATGAGTAATAGACGGGAAATTGTGGAGGAGTATGTGGTGGGATTGGCATTGAGAGCGGGAAAAGTGGAACAACTAGTCAGTGAACCAGTTAACCAATGGATCAAAACGAGATTTTGGAGGAAGACTATCGATTTTGTATCAAGTATCGAGTATCAAGTATTAAGTATTGGGGAGATTGTGGCCATGATGCCGGGGGAATTGAGGCCGAAAGTGGAGGAACTGATGCTCAAAGAAGGGCCTGAGGATGATGAGGAATGGGGGAAGGCGATCTCAGAGCTGGAGCGGGTAGAAATACAAGAAAAGATGAAAGTCGCAGAACCTCCTGAGGTGGCAATACTATCCAGGAGAAAGGCAGAGTTGACGCGGGGGCTATAGTGGGGTATTATTTCTATCAGTATAGGATCCTGACGCTTTTTGTGGCCCTGGCCAGAATTAGTTGACACAGGCCTTTTTTAGTTCCAAAAGACTATGGCAAAAGCAAAAAATTCACTGACGGATATAGCCAATAAACTCCTATCCAAGGGCAAAAACCAAGGCTATTTGACCTTGGACGAAATACTGGAAGTGTATGCGGATGCTGAAGAAAAAGTCGAAGAAATAGACCAGCTGTTTTTGGAAATGCTGGAGGCGGGAGTAGATGTATTTGAGACGGTAACTGAGGAAGAGATAGAAGTAGACGAGAAGTCGATGGTGGAGCTGGATAAAGAGATAGAGGCTCTGACCAAAGTCGAGGTGGGAGTCACCACTGACCCGGTCCGGATGTACTTGCGGGAAATAGGACGCATCCCACTGCTGAAATCGGAAGAGGAGATCTCTCTGGCGCAAAAAATAGAAAAAGGCGACCGAAAAGCCAAGAAAAAGCTGACTGAGAGTAACTTACGTCTGGTGGTATCTATAGCCAAAAAGTATGTGATGCGAGGACTATCTTTACTCGACCTAATCCAAGAAGGAAATCAGGGATTGATAAGAGCCGTCGAGAAGTATGACTGGAGAAAAGGATTTAAGTTCTCCACATATGCCACCTGGTGGATTAGACAGGCTATCACTCGGGCTATTGCTTATCAGGCCAGATCCATCCGGATCCCGGTGCATATGATTGAAACGATCAATAAGCTGATCCGGATCCAAAGACAGCTGATGCAAAAGCTAGGACGAGAGCCGGAGTCACAAGAGATCGCGGACATTATGGGAGAGGGGATGACCGGCACACGTGTGCGAGAGATCCTAAAGATCGCCCAAGACACGACCAGTCTGGAAACTCCAGTGGGAGATGAGGATGACAGCATACTGGGAGACTTCATCGCCGACACTTCCCAACCGACGCCAATCGAGGCGGCTTCTAAAGAACTCCTGAAAGAGAATATAGAAGAAGTGTTATCGACATTGACGGACCGAGAAGCAAAAGTGCTGCGAATGCGATTTGGGTTGGATGGCAAGAATCCCATGACTCTGGAAGAGGTGGGACGGGAGTTTGGAGTGACGCGAGAGCGCATAAGACAGATAGAAGCCAAGGCACTTCGTAAGCTAAAGCACCCGTCTAGACGTAAAAAGTTGCAAGACTATTTGGAGTGAGAGAATTGACAATTGAGAATGGACAATTGACAATAGATTAAGAATGCCCAACTGCTCTTACCGTTCGCCTTTGCAGTTCGATTTCGAACACGGCTCACGGAGCGAGCTACGATGGGCGAGGGGGTGAGTGAATGATGGACAAGAAGAATTTGCATATGCTAGCTGTCACTTTGGTTTGGGTCGGTGCACTTAATTGGGGACTAGTGGGACTATTTGGTTATAACCTAGTGGGATCACTGCTAGGAGCATGGCCGATGCTAGAAAGAGTGGTATACGTTCTTGTTGGTGTTTCGGCAGTTTTTGAACTGCTAAACCACAAGGAAGCTTGTAAACTGTGCGGAAAGAAGTAACTACTTCACTTTTTTCCAGTCTGCCTGCCCTTTTTAATAAGGGTAGGTAGTGCCTGTTTTGGTGAAGAAGAAGTAGTAGATGGCTGCGTACACTATGCCACCGATGATGGTGTATAGGACCAGCCACTGCCAGAGTGGACGTTTGCCGTAAGTTGACATATTGTGGTCTATGGGTAGATAGTGGGTAAGTTTACGCTGTCCCCTGTCGTGAGGGTATCTTTTTTGATTTCGCCAGGGTCGGCATAGCCATACATAGTATTGTTCAGGTAGCCGGCTGTATATTCGTCATCCAATCCCATCCAATGACCGACTTCATGGGTAAGGACATTTAGAGAGTCGTAATAGTTAGGATTGCAACTGACGGTGGACCAACCCCAGGGGAAGCGCCTATTGAAGATGGTGTCCACATCGGCGACTAGGCCAGTGGAAGGATAGTAGCGGGTATAAGTGGTGGCGAGGGCATTGCCAGAAGTTCGGTTCCAGGCGACGACGTTTTGGTAGTCGAGTTTGGACTTGGAAACGGAGGTATCTGCACCACGCTGGAAAATGACTTTGTCATTGGCAGCTGTTTGCCAAGTGCCAAAAGCTAATTCGGCAATAGTGACGAGGTCTGTGGGAGCATTGTTGAGATTGAGGCGGTATGAAATTGAGGAAGACAGATGCCAGCCGGTGGTGTCAACTACGTTTTGGGAATCCGGGTCAGTGCACAGGAGGTTTTCACTAAGGACTGGTCGACGAGGCTCGTGGACGAACACTCTGACTCTGAGCATGGGGTTGGCAGGATCTGGATAATCGCCACTGACTTCGGGGGTTTCTTTGGCGAAAGCTGGAAGAGCGGAGGAAGTAAGGAGAGCGAGGGTGAGGAGAAAAGTTTTCATTTTGTACATAAGACTATTAGAGCACTTTAGGACTTGGCTTTCAAGTGTTTGAAGAATTCGATCTGGCGTAGACGTTTTTGGGCTTCAGCTTTGGTCTTGTAGGTACCCTCCCGCTTCGGGATATAGCTTGGTATAATTGAGGCTAGATCTTTGAAAATTTATTCCCCTGTAGCTCAACGGTAGAGCAGGAAGCTGTTAACTTCAAGGTTCGAGGTTCGAATCCTCGCGGGGGAGCAAGAGTTTTTTGATATGGATAAGGATTTAACTCAAGTTGAAAAATTTGTTCTCTACACCTCTCCAAACGGTGACGTGAGGTTGGATGTGTCTGTCCAGGATGAGACCCTATGGTTGACCCAGAAGATGATGGCCGAGCTGTTTGGAGTGGAAACGCACACGGTTAACTATCATCTGAAAGAGATATTTGATAGTGCCGAACTATCTGAAGATTCAGTTGTTCGAAAAATTCGAATAACTGCACCAGACGGAAAACAATACCTTACGAATTTCTATAATTTGGATGCGATTATTGCAGTAGGGTATAGGGTTAACTCGCAGCGGGCTACTCAGTTTAGAATCTGGGCGACGGGGATATTGCGGGACTTTATTGTCAAGGGGTTTGCTTTGGACGATGAGCGGCTGAAGCAGGGCAAAAATGTCTTTGGCCAGGACTATTTTAGAGAGCTATTAGAAAAGGTTCGCTCGATTCGCGCCAGTGAGAGACGGGTTTATCAGCAGATAGCAGATATCTTTGCCGAATGCAGCATTGACTATGACCCACTATCCCAGTCTACAAAAGACTTTTTTGCTACGGTGCAAAATAAATTCCACTACGCAATAACTGGACAGACGGCCGCTGAGATAGTGGTTACTAAGTCTGATCGTAAGAGGCCAAATATGGGCCTTTCGACTTGGAAGAATGCCCCCGTGGGGAGGATATTGGTAAGTGATGTGACTGTGGCCAAAAATTATTTAGCTCATGATGAAATCCGCAGATTGGAGAGGACTGTAACTGGTTTTTTTGATTATGTGGAGAATTTGATCGAGAACAAACAAGCGTTCACTATGGACGAGTTTGCCCAGAGTGTAAACAAATTTCTGACCTTCAATGAATATAAGATACTGGATGGAAAAGGAAAGATTTCCAAAGACGATGCTGACAAAAAAGCTCAGGGGGAGTATAAGGAATTTAATAAGACCCAACCTATTGAGTCTGATTTTGATAGAGTGGTGAAAAAATTGATTAAGGAGGAGAGTAAGTCTGCAAAAAACTAGGCTCATATTCTCATTGCCACGAGTTGGGCTTTCGAGGCTTTGATATAATTATTCAGTGGATAAATCTAATTTAGTACGCGAATTTTTAAATAGTCAAATTCACATGGTTATATCGACTATCGGAGTTGATAAACCCGAGGCAGCGCTAGTTGGATTTGCTTCAGCAGATGATTTGAGCTTGGTCTTTGGTACCTATACTACAACAAGAAAGTTCAATAATATTCAGAAGAATCCCAATTGCGCAATTGTATTTGGAAACAACGAGAAAATAACTCTTCAATACGAGGGGGTGGCTTCAGTTTTGGAAGGTGACGAACTGAAAGAATACAAAAACATATATTTTCAAAAAACTCCTAGTTCAAAGAAATATGAAGCTCATCCGAATCAGGTTTATCTGAAAATAAAACCAACTTGGATACGATACACAGATTATAATAAAGAGCCCGAAATGATATTTGAGATGAATTTTTTTCATCCAGAGTTAGACGTTCGGACTTCTGATACACTTAATTAATGACTATTTTAGATCAATGTGCACTTATTTCTTTTGGCGTTCAGCTTTTACACTCGTTTGAAGAGCTATTAACTGGCTTTCACAAAAAGTGGTATGTGTTCAAAATGCCATTTGAGGTGTTCCTAGTCTTTGAAATTTGCTTTAGTTTGTTTTGGGGAATGGTGATTTTTAACCATGGTTTTCCCGCTAGAGATGGATTATTAGGATTTTTTTTGGCTCTAATGTTTGCTAACGGTGTTCAGCATCTTGTTTGGTCGGGGTGTGTTAAAAAGTATGTTCCAGGGTTGGTTACTGCTCCAGTGCATATTTTGGTATTTTTGATCTTTTATTTTCAGATTCTATTTTATTAGGCTGTAATAATTTTACTTTCATGACGGAGTTTAATACTGAGATTGTTGTTTCTACTCTTCGACGTGTTCTGAAAATCTTGGAGGAAAACAAAATCAATTACCGATTTCTTGGTTCGGTTGTTGTGGCTGGCATTAACGGAAAATTGCATCGCAATTTAGGTGATCTTGATTTGCTGGTAGACTTTCAGGGTAAGGATGTACTTTATTCTGGATTAAAGAAGTTGGGCTATTATCCCGCCAAAGGAATGTTCACATTTGCCCGTAAATATCTTTGCTTAGAAACACTCGATCACCCACATCTTTTAGAAGTTGGGTATTTTTATGGCAAATGGGAATCAGACGGCTCGTTTGTTATGGGAGGCAGGCGAATAAATCTCACGGTTGAGGCAAATGCGTTGGAAAAAACAAACTACACACTTGAGGGTATAACCTATGTGAGTATTCCAGAAAGGGCTTCGGCTGCTGGGGTAATGTCATCCAAGAACAATCCAAAGCGAAAAAGAGAGTTGTTGCTTTTGGTAGAGAAAGGAATAAAACCATATCCTAACAATTATCTTCACATTCAGTTTTATGGATTAAAAGCCGATTGGCTGTATCACTTTGCGATGACAATCTTTAACCTTTTGGGTGAAATCAGAGTGAGGTTTGGTATGGCATTTGATCCGTGGAGATAAAATAGGTTCTGGTATTTTCTATCAGGTGGAGCTAGTTCGAAAACCGTCATACTGAGATACCACAAGTTCTTTTTCTAACTTTTGGTAGAATCAAGGAATGAATGCTGCTTATTTTGTGCCCGTATCAGTTAAAGGAATAATTCTTGATGAAGGAAAAGTTTGGCTTAGGAAAAATGAAAGAGATGAGTGGGAACTGCCTGGAGGAAAATTAGACCAAGGAGAACAACCTGAAGAAACAATTATCAGAGAGCTTGAAGAAGAGTTGGGGTTTAAAACTGAAGTAATAGATATTATTCAATCGTATCTTTACACAATTAAAAAATCTGAGGATGAGTCAAAAGGGGTATTGGTCGTAACTTATCTTTGTAGCCTTCTCAACAAAGTAGGCGACTTTGAATTTCAAGGAGAAGCTGGAGAAGCAAAGTTTGAATCATTTACCCAAGAAGAAGTAAAAGGGCTTAATATGCCAGATTTCTATAAAGAAGCCATTGTCAATGCATTTTCTCGGTAGAAGTTCCCTACATAGCCAACCAAGCCGAGCTAACTTTAATTTGCTATTATTGCTGTATGGCTACAATTAATCCTTGGATTAACTTCAATGGTAATGCTGAAGAAGCATTTACGTTTTATAAATCTGTTTTTGGTGGAGAGTTTGCGAAAGTAGTGCGTTTCAAAGATCTTGCTAGTGCTGGATTCCCAGTAGCAGAAAAGGAAGAAAACAAAATAATGCAGATTGCCTTACCAGTTGGCGCTGGCACTATGTTGATTGCAAATGATGTTCCGGAGGTTTTGGGGCGAGTAAATGAGCATGAAAATAGAAGCAAAATTTTGGTAGTCGCGGAAAGTAAAGAAGAGGCGGACAGATTATTTACTGGCCTTTCGGCTGGAGGAGAAGTAGAAGGGGCTATAGGGGATAGTCCGTGGGGCTCATATGCGGGGATGTTTAGAGATAAATACGGTATTGAGTGGATAATTGAGTTTTCAAAAGAATTTTCTTCTTAACCAATTGACCCTGCCATTTGGAGCTGGATAAGACGATAGAGCTCGATTGAGAATTCCATGGGAAGCTCTCGAGCTAGCCCTTCTATAAACCCGCCGACGACCAAACCAATGGCTTCCTTTTCTGAAAGTCCTCGGTTCTGAAGGTAGAAAATTTGCTCGGCATTGACCTTTGATACTGTGGCTTCATGACCAATAGTAACCGCGTTTTCGTCGATCTCCATGGTGGGGTAGGTGTCGGAACGAGACTTATCGTCCATGAGTAAAGCATCGCAGACCACGTGGCTGCGGGAGTTCTGGGCGCCCTTGTAAACTTTGAGTAAGCCGCGATAGGAGGTGCGACCACCCCGGAGACTTACTGATTTGGAGATGATTTTGGATGAGGTGTCTGGCGCACCGTGAATAATTTTGCCTCCTGTATCTAAGTGTTGACCAGGGCCGGCAAAAGCCATGGAGAGAATCTCGCCGTGGGCACGGTCGCCCACGAGATAACAAGATGGATATTTCATGGTTAACTTTGATCCCAGATTTGCGTCAACCCACTCCATGGAAGCGTCTTCGTGGACTATGGCGCGCTGGGTGACCAGGTTGTAGACATTGGTGGACCAGTTTTGGATGGTGGTGTAGCGACAATGAGCGCCTTTTTTGACGATGATTTCAATCACGCCAGAATGAAATGAGTCCCTGGAGTATGAGGGCGCGGTACAGTTATGAACGGCAAATCCGCGAGCTACGTAAGCATTTGGCTTGCTACTGAGCTCGAAGTTGAACACCGGTCCGTCATAGGGTGTGTGATCAATGTGTTTGATGGGAACCAGAAAGTGATCCTTGCTGCGACGAACCTCACTTTGTTGTTTGTCCGGAGAATAATAAATGATGAATTGGTTGCGCCTGTGGATTGTACGACCAAGAATAGTGTCTTGGCCTCCCTTGCGAATATTTATGGTAGCAAAATGTCCTTGGCGTCCAATTAACTCTTGAAGCTGCCAGGCGAGTGCCTGTGAAACAGTGCAGGCTCGGATCATGGTATGTTTACGTTTCAGATATACGCTGCCGTCTCCCTGTAAATAAGTTCCTAAAAGAAGAGCTTGTAGTTTTGGCGGCTGTTCCATTACTTGCTTGCTAAGCTGTTTCTGGGACGCGTGGCGACCGCAGTGGAGAACACATAGATCCATGAGGTGTTGGGAGTAGACTCTTACTTCAGTGCCGTGCCGGGATTTTTGGTGGATTTCCATGGCATTCTTCTTGGTTACAGTCTTGATCAATTGTTTTGCGTCCTCAATTAATTCGCGCTCCTGTTCATTAAAAGAGAAAGATACAATAGGCTGTTTTAGAGTCTTGTGCATGTAAGTAGACCCTTCTGCGAGATAGTACCCGAGTAATTTCAAAAGAGAGGGAGTGAGGATTGGGTCAGGCCGGACAGTTTTACTGATGGGAAATACCATGAAATCTCCCCGTTTGAGTTTGCCTGCGGGAATAAACTCGGGTTTTCTTCCGAGAAGTTTTTTGGTGATGACTTCAGGTAACCAATTTTTACGGGCGGCACGAGGGGTTTGGACATCTCGGCGTTTT
The DNA here is from genome assembly GCA_964356705.1 of uncultured Gammaproteobacteria bacterium. Classification (GTDB taxonomy): domain Bacteria; phylum Patescibacteriota; class Microgenomatia; order CAZETR01; family Amesbacteraceae; genus CAYHIN01. The sequence goes on along the minus strand of CAYHIN010000005.1, from coordinate 22,170 downwards.
ACACCTAGTACTGGGTGTTCAGGGGTAACCTGTAAAGCATTTTCAGAGGAAATCGGTACGAGCTTAACCAGATTACCCTTAAAGGGAAGTGTTCGGGTTTTACTCACTGAGGCTTCAACGCCGTCGGAGTTCATGACAATATCCCCAGACTTAACATTTTCAATGTTTACCCACCTATCTCCAAGGCTTACTTGTTCACCTAAGGGAAGGCAACCCTCGACATAGTGCACTTTGGCGCCTTCGTCGACAATAATCAGGGTGCGTTCAAACTGACCTGTGCCTTCGGCGTTGAGGCGAAAGTAGGCTTGGAGTGGCATTTCTATTTCAACCCCTTTTGGTACATAGAGGAATGAGCCGCCTGACCAGACGGCACTGTTGCAAGCTGCAAATTTGTTGTCCATGGGAGTGATGATGGTGCCAAAATGTTCACGAAAAAGCTCGGGGTGTTGGCGGAGACCATCGTCGGAGCTTAAGAAGATGACCCCTTGGGCTTTGAGATGTTCTTGCAAACTGTGGTAGACCATTTCGGATTCATATTGAGCGCCGGCGCCGGCCAAGAACTTGCGTTCGGCTTCGGGAATCCCTAGTTTGTCAAAAGTGTTTTTGATGTCTGCCGGGACGTCGTCCCAGCTGGCCTCGGTTCGTTCTGAAGGCCGGGTGTAGTAGGTAATGTCATCGAAGTCGAGATCTATATTTCCGCCCCAGGTAGGCATGGGTTTTTTGGTAAAAATATCCAGGGCTTTGAGGCGAAAGTCTAGCATCCAGGAGGGCTCGCCTTTCATAGCTGACATTTCTCTGACTACTTCAGCGCTTAAGCCTTTGCGAGACTGGAAAGTGTAGTGCTCGGGATCGTGGAAGCCGAATTGTTGTGGGTACTGATCTTTGGTATCGGGGAGCGCCATGCCTACTATAAGTATACGACCTGGACACAAAAGCCTTGTAGGCGTGTCCGAAACCCGTCCCCAGTTACCAGTTACGAAATATCTTAAGGCTCTCAAGGTCAATATCAAACATTACTTGCCCGTTAATGAATGAGTCCGTTAGGGGAGCGTGACTCATTTTTTTTGAATTTTGATAAAATTAAGAAATGGATAAGTATATTGAAAAGGCTAAGGAAATAATTGCCAAAAATATATATTTAACTATTGCGACTACGTCGCTTGATGGTAGACCGTGGATTTCACCGGTTTTCTTCGCTTATGATAATAACTACAATTTATTTTGGGTGTCTAATAAAGACGCTAAACATTCAAAACTCATTAGAGATAACCCTCAAGTGGCAATCGTGATTTTTGATTCAAGTGCGCCCGAGGGACAAGGGGATGGTGTTTACTTCGAAGCCAGTATAGAGGAACTATCAGATGAAAATGAAATAAATCTGGCTATAGAAGTCTTAAACAAGAGAGTAACTAAAGATGAATTTCGAGTAAAGAGAACAGAGGAAGTTATTGGTTTGGGTGCTTGGAGAATTTATAAAGCCGTCCCGACTAAGATATCAAAACTTACTGAAGGAGAATATGTTAACGATCAATATGTTGATAAGAGGGTGGAAATAGAACTTAAGTGATTGGTAAAATCAGATTATGGATGATAAGACTCAAGAGTATTTGAAATGGGCGATTGAGTTGTCCAGGGAATCGATGAATCAGGGTGGGTTTCCTTGATAAATAATATTAATTTAGAGGAGTGTGCTCCCGTAAATTAGGCTAATTGGGATTTTGTAGTGGGTAGTTAGATACCCGAAACCCGTCCCCAGTTACCACTAAATTACATAAACAGACAGCTAATTTGCCAATTTCTTTTTAATCTCAGCGATGGTTAACCGATTCTTATCTTGTAATTTTCGGATTTTTTTGACGACGGTTACTTGGTCTTGGCCATATAGTTGATAACCACCTTGGGAATACTCAGCTACATTTAACAGTCCTTCCTTGGTCCAGTGACGAATTGTTGGTACGGTTTCACCAACCAGCTCAGCGAGCTCTCCGATTTTGAGGACGTTTTTCTTTTCTAAAATTTTTTCTTGCTCTTTCCCTTCTAAGGCTTCGAGGTAAATATCAAAGGATCGACTTACTGCTTCGTACATTAATGAATAGTAATCAGCCAATGATCCTCCAAGTTGGGCTTTCTCAATGCTGGCGATATATTGTTTGCGTTCTTCTTTGCGGATAATGGCTGGAGGGTAACCTGCTTGCATAAGTAAAAGATTCATTAAAAGTCGTGCAGTTCTGCCATTTCCGTCAACAAAAGGGTGAATACTTACTAATTTGAAGTGAGCGTCAACAGCTACAGTCAAAGGGTTGTCCGTGTTTTTCTGAAGCCATGCGACGTACACACCCATAAGTTCGGGGACCTTCATGGCATTGGGCATGACAACAGTTGAACCAGCAATGCGAACTGGCACAGTGCGGTATCGTCCGGCTTGGTTATCAACAATCTTTTGGAGAATAAGTTGGTGCAGATCTAAGATCGTATTTTCGGTAATATCCTGCTGTGTGGTGTCTATTCGTTGTATGATCCAATCAAAGGCTTGGGCGTGATTTACCGCCTCTAGATGCTCCTGAAGCGTCTTTCCATCTACGGTTAACCCCTTTTCTACTATTAGAGCAGTCTCAGCTCGAGAAAGGGTATTTCCTTCAATAGCGTTAGAAGTATAGGTTAGCTCGATCTTAAACCACTCACGGAGGTTTGCTACCTGATCAATAGAGAATGGCCTGAAGCCATCTAGTCGTTGTTTCTTCTTATCGAGTACAGCTAGGATATTAGTCATGCAGTGTTAAGTATAACGTGATACTTTATACTTGTCAAGAGAGCCGAATCAGTCCAAATTCGTTTTCTTGTGTTTTTCGGGTAAACAGTTCAGACTGGATGTAGAACTGATTTCTGCCCAAATGACTGTAGAAAATAAATCTCAGCACAAAAAGAGCGGTTGGATTTTGGTTTTGTTTTTCTTCTCTGCTACGGCTGCTTTGGCATATGCGCCTAGGGTTGTCGAAACACTGATACTTGGGTCCAGGTCATTAACCCAGTCAGAACGGCTGTTACCTGCTGAAACGCAAGCGGCTATTGAGACACTGGCTCAACAGCAGATCAAGCAAGAGCAAGCCAATGCCACTTTGCCTTTTATTGCACCTGTCGAAACGACTGACGAAGGAATTTTCCAGTCAATTGTCGTAAATGTTAAAGAATTTACAACCCGGGATCCAGTGGATCGTGCCAAGTTGCGCATCAAAAAAATTGATCGACTGATTGGCAAACTGCAACGGCAAGTTGGTCGGGACAAGCTGGTTGCTCTAATTAAACAAATCGGTGCTGAGACGGACAAAATTGTTACGGACCCCAAAGTTCGAACCGACCGTGAAGTCCTGACATTACAAATCGAACAATACAACCGTTTGCAACTTATTATCCAGCAGCTTGAGGACAGACTGCCGTTTACAGATTATTTAGCCATTGAAGATGCCAGGCTGCAGTATCTGGTTGCGAGCGCTGTCAGGTCTATTGATGCGGCGCCTAGTTTGGAGGCAATTCACTCTATTGCGGTTCCGGTGGTGGCCTCATTTGTGGGTGAGGATTTTGCTGAGCTGAAGGCGATGGAAACCATGATTGATTTTGAAGATAAACTTAGGTCCGAAGCCAGACTCAAATTACTCGGTTTGGAAAAAGAGCTGGCGAGTGCTTTTGAAAAGAAAATGCTCAGATTGCCCCGCGATGTCCGCAATCGAAAGCTACAGTCATATATTCACTATGCATATGGAGATCCTTTGCTGCAAGCGCGAGCGTTTGAGCGGATGAAAGACTTTTTATCTGATCGGGAAATGATTTTGGGTATCGATAGTCTGAAAGAAGTAGCAGTGAAACGGTTGGCTGAGCGGATTTTTGAACTCGATAACCAAGCTGATCTTGATGCGTATGTCGATCGAGTGATGAAGAACCGAGAGGACTTGAAGATTTTGGGCGAAATGCAGATTGCAATTAACAGTGGCCAAGATACAGAGAAAATTGCCAGATTGGCCACAATGCAAACTAGTGTGCAAAACAAAATTGCGCGCTTTTTGGAACAGATGACATCGGAAGAGCTGTCCACCACTGACCTGATGGATGTAGTCCTGACACAGAATTTGAATGCAATGGTGGCTGCGTCGGAGGAGGTGTCCACTAACTTCAAACAACAATTTAGTCTAGAGGCAGACAGGACTTTGGATAGATTTATCAAAGAACTTGGTAGTAGTGAGTTTTTGACCCGGTCGAAGCTTGCCTATAACCCTGTTTCAACTGATGCCGATGTGCGAATTTTGATCTCGCATCCACAAAGCATGGTTATTTTGCAAAATTTGAGGACGCAGGTACCAGCTGGTCAGCGAGCTGTCATTGATAAAGCTATCAGGGCGAGCGCTGGCATCAGTGCCGAACATCTGCTGTCCCAAGTGAACGACCCTAAGATATTTACTGATTATGAGCAATATATCACCAAAACTGTAGCGGTAAACAAAACATTTCAAAGATACGAAGGCAGAAGTTTCAATGACAATTTGGCCAAAAAAGCACAGGTCGTTCAAAAAGTGGCTTTGGCTGAAAAACAGCAACTTTATGAAGTCATGCAGCAAATTACCCAGTCGATCTTTGCCGGCCGAGGTGAGACTGATTTGGAAAAACAATTGCCCCTGAACATTCGTCAAGAAGTGCAAGAGTTGAAAAAATTGTTGTCCGCAAGAAATGTTCCCCAGCTGACAACTCCCGAAGGGATATCTCTTGCTCCTATTGCGCCACTGTCGCATGATATCCAGCACGCGATTGTGCAGGCGGCCAAAGCTCGGATCAGGGATGGGCAAAAAAGTGAGGAAGTCAAACTCGATTTTAGTGTTACGGCTGCGGATCTCGATATCAAAAAACCACGAATTTTACCTGACAGCCCACTTTATCCACTTAAACATTTGAGTAGGCGTTTGCAACTTGTCATGACCTTTGATTCGCTTAGTCGAGTCGAACTTTTGATCAAGCAAAATAATGAGCGGACATTGGAAGCTATGTTGCTGCTACAAAAAAGCGACTCTCGAAAGAGCGTAGATTTGGCGCTCGAAACTCTCCTGAATATAGAAAAAGATTTTAACCGCCTTAAAACAAACACGGGAAAACTGAAGGAGGGGCAACAGCCGCAACTCGAGCGGGTAGACCTTCTGATTGATGCCATTATCAAAAACGGTTTGGCCAGGCAAACCGTGTTTGGGCTGATCGAAGACCATGTCTATGGCGCTGATTACGTACGGGTAGAAAAAATCAGACAACAGATCTTGAAAGATGGCATTGAAACATTGCTCCAACTCTCAGGTGGCAATGCACAAGTGTTAGTGGCCAAGCTCGAGCAAACAGTTAATGGCGCCAGTGGCAGTAAGTTTAAGGAGCTAAAAGCAATCGAGCTTTTGGTTGAAATTAAACGCTTCCAACCGGAAAAGATTGGTCAAGTATTGGAAGCTTCAGAAATCCGTTTGGTCAAAGCCTTTGAAGCAAACCTTTTGACTATAGATAAAGAGGAACGGGAGAGGGAACTGCTCGCCTATGCCGATGGAATGCCAGGCAATCCAGTGCGGCACTATCAAGCGTATGAAGAACTCAAGGAGTCTTTTGAAAACAAAGAAACATTGACTTTGGCCTACAACCTGGAGAATGAGGCAGTTGAAAATCTGGTAGATATTGTCTCTGGTATTACCGATGACCTGACTTTACGGGAGTTTGCTACCGAGGTTGTAGGAACCGAACCCCAGGACTTAAAAATTATTATCGAAATTGAAGACCATGTCGAAACACCTGGTACTTTGGAATCAGTTGCCACCCCAATTGAACAGAAAATTGAGGAGATCAAGACCATCATTGAAGAAGAAGTCGTGGAAGAATTTATTGAGAATCCCCAGTCTCTTTTTGAAAGTGATTTGATTTCCGATCAAAGCCAGACAGGCAAGAGCACGATTGGTGACGTGGAAGTCATCCAGGAATTGGTGGAAATTATTGAGCAAACACCGCAGGCAACACCTGAGATTATTGAGACGATTGAACAGATAGAAGAGCAGATCGTGAGTGAATTTATTGAAACGGTAACAAACAATCCTACCCAAGCGCTCGAGCCTGCGCCTGAAGTGATTGAGACGCTGGTCAAACTCAAGGAAGAATCGCCTCCGGCTATCGATGCTCAAATTGATGTGGCCATCAGAGCCGAGGTTGAAATTATTCAGGAGGAATTAGAGACTGCCGTCACTAGCCCGGAAATTTTGGAAACATACATCACTCAAATTGAGGAAAGCTCAGTGATCGCGAAAGTAATTAATCAAGTAGGTGGGGAAGAATTTCAGCAGGTTTTGGAGGAAACTGCTAGTGAGGTGTCTCAAAATCTTACCCAGGAACAAACTTTACTCCAAGAAACGATTAGCCAAGTTCAAGAAGAGATTTTTGCCAGTCCGGTCTCTAGTCCTTCACCAGTTGAAGAGACTTTGTCACAGTCTGTTCAGACAGAGATCGCCGCTGTTAAAACAGAAGTTTCTGTAGAACAAATCCCGGCTGTCACCACCGCGACAGAAATAACTGTGACGGTTGAATCAGTTCAAACATCAACTGAACAACCTACTTCGGCTCCTACGACAGAAAGTGCGCCAGCTGCACCAGTCGAGGAACCAGCTGCACCTACGGTGGGATTGTAGGATACGTCCCTGATTTATACTAACTTGGGATTGATAATCTAACGAATCTGACTTTGATAGAATCTGGGAGTGGGAATTGAGGATAGAGAGATAACAGATGCGTTTTTGAGATCGGTTGCTGGTAATTTACAATTCGGTGAAGCAATAGTTATGGTAATCCAAAGTTTATTGGCCCTAGATATGAGATAGATCTTGTCCCATTGGACAATATCCACTCTATTCGTCGTCGTGGACTTGAACCTACGGTTGAGAATTTTCTGTCTGGTGAGCACTTCGGCAGGCCAGTGTAAACAAATTATCCTCATGCTACACTAGCCACATGAGAAAGATTATTGTCCTTGAATTTATAACTCTGGATGGTGTGATACAGGCGCCCGGCGGACCTGAGGAAGACACTTCGGGGGACTTTGAATACGGCGGGTGGACCGCTCCTTATTTCGATGAAGAGTCGGGGAAAGAAATGGATAAGCAGATGAACGGGGAATATGATCTGCTTCTGGGACGTAAAACCTATGACATCTGGGCGGGATATTGGCCGCAGCACATTGAAGTGTGGCCCCAGGTAAATAAAATCACAAAATACGTTGCCTCGACAACTTTAATAAACCCCACTTGGGAAAACACGGTCGTTCTAAAAGATAACTCTGAATTAAAAAAGCTGAAGAACTCAAATGGCCCCGATCTACAAGTATATGGAAGTGGTAATCTTGCTCAGACATTAATGGAATTTGATTTGATAGATGAATTTTGGCTGAAAATATTTCCTGTTACACTTGGCGCTGGAAAACGGTTGTTTGAGAAAGGGACGATCCCTGCTTCGTTTAAACTAGTTGAATCAAACATTACCCCAAGCGGAGTGATCTTTGCTAACTATCATCGAGATGGGGAAGTTAAGACTGGATCAATGGAATAAACTACCCACGACCTGACGGTCGGGGTATTTTAAGCTGTCGGACTTCGTCCGAACTTGACGCTTCATCTCACGATTTGACGATCGGAGTATTACGCGTCGCAATAAAAGGATATGAAGAATAATGACCGGATCTATAAGATGACTGTGGCGAGGGTGTACCCTTTGTATATTGCTAAAGTCGAGAGGAAAGGACGAACGAAAGAAGAAGTAGACGAGATTATTCGCTGGTTGACGGGATACTCTCAGAATGAGCTGGAGATGCAACTGGAAAAAGAAACAGACTTTGAAACTTTTTTTGCAAAGGCGCCCAAGCTTAATCCGGCGCGAAAACAGATAAAGGGAGTAATTTGTGGGGTGAGAATAGAAGAGATAACAGATCCCCTGATGCGAGAGGTGCGATATCTGGATAAACTGATTGATGAGCTGGCGAAAGGTAGGACTATGGAGAAAATTCTACGTCTGGAATGATAGCAAATGAGGTAAACTAGTTTGTATGGGTAGGATCGTAATCGGAGTAATAGTAGTAGTACTCGTGATTATGGGAGTAGTAGTGTACGCAGGCAAAAGTCCGGTTACTAAAATTTCGGAAATGATAAGCTCTGGGAGCAGTGAGGCGGAGACAAAAGGAAAGGAATTGAGTGGTGGGAAGTGTGAGGGAATGGAGAAACTAAAGCTGACTCATTTGCCAATGCAATATGAGGATTTTTCAATGATTATCCCGTATGGACTAGTAGTGGGCGATCATGTGACTCCGATAGATCACCAGTATTTTTCGCCTACGGTTTTTCGTTCACCACGAGACAAATATGAAGTGTATGCCATGGCTGACGCAAGACTCGTAAGTATTGAACCACGAGTAAAACCTGAATATACAGAATACCGATTGGTTTTTTCGATGAGCTGTCGAGTGTTTTATTATTATGACTTAGTCACGAGCTTGTCTGAGGAAATTTTGAAAGCGGCGGGAGAGGTAAAACAAGGAAGGTCAAATCGAAGTGTGAATATCCCCGTAAAAGCGGGGCAACTAATCGGGCGAATTGGGGGACAAACACTGGATTTTGCCGTATGGGATACCGAGGTGGTGCTGCCAGGGTTTGTAAATTCGGAGAGCTATAAGGAAGAGAGATGGAAAATACATACTGTGGATCCATTGGAATACTATACGGAGGAACTGAAACAATTGGCTGTGTCTAAATATATACGAACGGTACATCCTGTTAGTGGCAAGATAGACTATGACATCGATGGAAAACTAATTGGAAACTGGTTTTTGGAAGGGACTGAGGGATACCGGGGAACAAAGAGTCAAAAAATGGATGGGTATTCACAGACACATTTGGCAATCGTGCCAAATCATATTGATCCTGCGGTATACATAGCTTCGTTTGGAAACTTTGGGGGGAAATTTCGACAGCTGGCAATAGGGGACAATAATCTGGATCCGAAAGTAGTGGGACCGGGTGATGGAATCGTGAAATATACACTTTTTGAATATGGATATCTGAAAAGCGATGGAGAGAGATGGGATGGAATGAGTCTGGCAAAGGATCTAAAAGTAAAACTGTATTCACCAGTAGGATGTGTGATGTATCAACTGGTAGAAATGGGAATGCTAAAAATGGAGGTATTTTCTGGATCTGAATGTGGTGAAGTCTCAGGATTTACAAAAAAGGCAGTTTTGTATACACGGTAAAACTGAGTAGTATTTTTTTTGATAAAATAGTCCTATGGCTAAGACTGTGATGGGAGGAGTAGTACATCAGGTGCCGGCAGACCTAAGAGAGATTTTCTCTGATGCAAAAGTGCTTGCCGCTTGGGAGAGTCTGACGCCGTTGGCGCGCAATGAGTGGATATGCTGGGTGACTTTTGTCAAAAAAGAAGAGACCAGAAAACAACATGTGGAAAGAGTGAAAGTGGATCTGAAAAAAGGGAAGAGGAGACCGTGCTGCTGGATCGGGTGTCCACACAGGACTGATAAGTGATTTGTGATATAGTTTAGGCGTGAGTAGGGATGCGGTGAAGAATGCGGTATTGGTGGAGGCGTATGTGATTGCGGTGGCAGTCGTAATGCAGACGATCACCAAGTTTGCAAAACCGGATGATACGATAATGGCCCCAATATTCGCCCTATCTATGCTGACATTGTCTGCCTCTGTCATGGGATATCTGTTTTTGTACCAACCGGGGATGCTGTATTTTGAAGGCAAAAAGAAAGAAGGAGTAAAACTGTTTTTGCATACGGTGGGAGTATTTGCTGTTATTACTTTCACAGCCATGCTTTTAATGCTGGTGTGGAGATGAGGAAGTGGCGGAGCTGAAAACAAAATTGACTGATCAGGATCCAAAAGAGTTTTTGGAAACTATTGAACCTGAATCCAAGAAAAAAGATGGATTTGAGCTTCTAAAATTGTTTGAAAAAATAACTGGTGAGAAAGGAAAAATGTGGGGGACGAGTATCGTGGGATATGGGATGTATCACTACAAATCTGAGCGAAGTACCCAAGAGGGGGACTGGCCACTAGTGGGATTCTCACCGCGCAAACAGAATCTGACGCTGTATCTGATGAGCGGATTTGAGGGACATAAAGATGTGTTGAGTAAACTTGGTAAACATAAAACGAGTTCTGGATCTTGCCTATATATAAGTAAGCTTACGGATGTGGATATGGATGTACTGAAAAAACTAATTGAGTCAGCCTATCTGGAGGCGAAGAGAAAACTGACTTAGGCTGAGGCGAGCGGGCGCATTTGATCCTTGAGGGTCGCATTTTCTTCTTCTAGTTGATTTACTCTGGTCTGCAGCTCACCCATGGTTTTGTAAGTTTTTTTCAGCTGGCCTTTTTGGCCAAAGATGGTCCACTTGGATTTGATCATATTTAGATCCAGAGGGCGAGGACGATGCCCATGGAGGAGAGGAGAACTAGATAGTAGGCATTGTTGAGAAGCCAGAGATTCCAGGACTTGCCCTCCCATAGAACTGAGGTGAGTGTAACGGGAGCGACAAAACCCAACCAGTTCCAAAAACCAGTCTGAAGACCGGCGGAAACACCAGATGTATCCAAATATGACATGGCAAAGACGATGGTGTGGGAAAGAACAAAGGCCATGACGAGGGAGCCTAGTAACTGGATGCCGTAGAGTCTGGCCATATCGGAACTCTTGAAACCCTTCATGCTCTCTTTTGTCATGCCCATGAGCTTCATCCAGGGTTTGCCAAAGAGTGGGCCGTACCAGATAGAGCCTATTATCATGGAGAGGACAGCACAAGCCAAAACTGCGAGGTAGTTTACAGGGACCATATGAATGATCATGGCAAAGTGTAAAATGGTTGTCAAGGCAACGAGTATTGACAATATTGATTTTTAAACTTAGTATATCCCCACACAGGGGATATGGCATACAGACCGAAGGACACTAAAGAAAGAATCGCGCATAGGCTGAAGATCGCTTTGGGGCATCTGAAAAAAGTGCAACAAATGGTGGATGATGATGCGTATTGTGTGAATGTAATCCATCAATCTCAAGCAGTGCAAAAAGCATTGAAAGAGATCGACAACTTGATCTTGGAAGAACATCTGAAAGGATGTGTCGCTGACGCGATAAAAGAAGGAGATACGGCACAAGCGGTGGCGGAAGTGATGAATATATTTAGAAAATCTGACGCGTGATATGGATCTCTTTGCGATATTTGTGACTGGACTATTTGCGGGAGGGTTGACGTGTCTGGCGGTGCAAGGAGGGTTACTCGCTTCATCGATATCCACCCAAAATGAAGAAGGAGATCACGTGATATCCATATTGTCATTTTTGGGGGCGAGACTTATCGCTTATACAATCTTGGGAGTGATACTAGGAACACTGGGATCGGCATTTCAGTTCTCATTGACTGCGAGATCTGCTTTACAAATACTGGCGGTCATCTTTATGGTGGGGACGGCGTTGAATCTACTAGATGTACATCCAGTATTTAGATATTTTGTGATCCAGCCGCCGAGGTTTTTGGCCCGAATAATAAAAAATCAGTCTAGAAGTAAATCGGTATTTGGTCCGGCACTCCTGGGACTATTTACTGTCCTGATCCCGTGTGGGGCAACACAAGCCATGATGGCTTATGCGATATCTACGGGAGCTGCTTGGAATGGAGCACTCGTGATGTTTACTTTTATACTAGGAACGACACCGCTGTTTTTTGCTTTGGGATATGTGACGCGAAAGATGAGTGGATCTGGCAAGCTGAACTTTAACAAGATTGCTGCTGTCGCCATCTTTTTGGTGGCGCTATATAACCTGAATGGAGCTTTGGCTCTGATGGGTAGTCCGTATACTATTGAGACGCTTTTGAGTACAAACAACGTCCAGGAAAGTGGTGGGGAGGTAGTAACAGAGGCGACGATATTTTTTGATAGAGCGGGATACGTGACCGAACCTAGAACCGTAAATGTGAAAGCGGGGACTGAGGTGAAACTTAAACTAGTAAATAAAAACGGAGCGGGGTGTATACAAGCATTTACGATACCGGCATTTGGGATCCAAAAAATAGTTCCAGTGGGGAAATCTGAAGAAATAACGATCACACCCGACTCCCCAGGAACAATTGCTTTTATGTGTAGCATGGGAATGTATAGAGGAGAAATAAATGTCATCTAATAAATCAATTTGTCTGAAGGTAAATGGAATGCACTGCACGGCGTGTGCAATGAACATCGATTTTGACCTCGAGGATTTGGATGGGGTATGTGAGGCCAGAACAGATTATGTGAAGCAGACTACTAGAATCGAATTTGATCCAAAAAAAGTAACTTTTGAAAAAATTACCACGGTTATTTCTAAATTGGGATATGAAGCTGTCGCTACCAATTAAAGGCATGCACTGCGCATCGTGCGCATCTGTGATCCAAAAAAAGTTGGGGAAACTCCCTGGAGTCGAGTCTTGTGAAGTGAACTATGGGAATGAAAAAGCACAATTAGTCTTTGATCCGGAAAAAATAACTGTCGAAAAGATGAACCAAGAGATTGCGGATTTGGGTTATGAAATGATGGATAACTCGATGCATGCAGGGCACGACATGATGACTCCATTGTCGTCGGACACCGCGGTCCGGGAACAAAAGCTGCTGGAGTTGGCAAAGCTGAAAAAACACGTACAAATAGTAATACCAATGGTCGTGGTTAGTGTACTGGTCATGGTCTGGGAAATAGGAGCCGAGCCACTCAAACTATGGCCGGAAATGCCAGACATGCTGATGGAGTTTTTTCACCACCTGCTACCAATACTCGCAACATACGCGCTATTCGTAATAGGGTTGCCTTATCTGAAAGGGGTAGCAAGATTTGTAAAACACAGAGTCGCCAATATGGATACACTGGTGGGAATCGGGACGTCGGTGGCCTACTTGTACAGTTTTGTAGTCACGGCTTTTGAGGAATCGTTATCAACTCTTGTGAACACTCAACAAAATTATTATGACGTGACGATCGTGGTAATAGGATTTATCACTCTAGGTAAATATCTGGAAGCCAGGTCAAAACTGAAGACAGGTGAGGCAATAGAAAAACTGTTGGGACTGCAAGCCAAAAATGCGATAGTCTTACGAGATGGGGTCGAGACGGAAGTACCAATAGATAGTGTCGAGGTGGGTGAGATGGTCCTCGTCAAACCCGGAGGAAAGATACCTCTGGATGGGGTAATAATGGAAGGAAAATCTGCCATAGATGAGTCCATGATAACGGGTGAACCAATGCCGGTAGATAAAGGGCCGGAGGACTCTGTAATCGGAGCCACTATTAATAAATATGGATCGCTAAAAATCAGGGTTTCTCGAGTGGGCGAGGAGACGATGCTATCTCAGATCATCCGCATGGTAGAAGAGGCGCAAGGGTCAAAGGCTCCGATCGAGAAACTTGCCGACCTAGTATCGGGAATATTTGTGCCAGTGGTGCTGGTCGTGGCGGTCATCACTTTTGGGGTATGGATCCTGACTGGGAACGCTGTCTTGGGGCTAGTATCTTTTGTGGGAATTCTGGTGATTGCGTGTCCTTGTGCAATGGGGCTGGCTACGCCTACGGCTGTAATCGTGGGAGTGGGGAAGGCGGCGCAAAATGGAATACTGATAAAAAATGCGGAAAGTCTGGAAAAATTTGATGGAATAAATTTTGTGGTGATGGACAAGACCGGGACAATCACTAAAGGATCTCCTGAGGTAATCGATATCTTGGCGATAGAAAAAGATGGGGAAAAAGAGTTCTTGAAGCTACTGGCTTCTCTGGAAGCGTTGTCTGAACATCCGCTGGCGGTAGCCGTCGTGGACCGCGCAAAAAAAGAAAAATTGGTACTACAAAAGGTGAAAGATTTCTCGGCTATAGAAGGAAAGGGTCTACGAGGAGTAATCGGGAAGGAAGAATATTTTGCTGGAAACCTGAAACTAGTTTCGGACCTGGGACTTAGAACTGAGGAAAAAATCATAGACGAGATGGTCTCTTTCGGAAAGACGCCGGTTGTGTTTATGACTCAAAAGAAAATACTGGGTTATGTGGGGATTGCGGACACTATCAAAGATGATGCTAAAGAAACCGTAGACCGTCTACATAAACTAAAAATAAAAGTGGCAATGCTAACGGGAGATAATAAGAGGACGGCAAAATATATTGCTGATCTGGTCGGGATAGACAAAGTGATCGCGGAAGTGCTGCCGGGGGATAAAGCACTCGAGATAAAAAAGTTGCAAGAAGAGGGATACCGGGTGGCGATGGTAGGAGACGGGATAAATGATGCTCCAGCTCTGGCTACCGCTGACGTGGGAGTGGCGATGGGAACGGGGACCGATGTGGCAATTGAGTCGGCGGGAATCACTCTTTTGGGTGGACATATCTCAAAACTGCCGGCTGCGGTAAAACTGGCTAGATCTACTATGAGAGTGATCAAGCAAAATCTGTTTTGGGCTTTTATCTATAACATTGTAGGGATTCCACTGGCTGCTTTTGGACTACTAAATCCTGCTATCGCTGGAGCTGCTATGGGACTGAGTAGCGTATCGGTCGTCCTCAACTCTTTGAGACTGAAATCGGTTAAAATATAACTTCTTGTGAAGAGTATCTTTAAGATCATCAAGTTGTCTAAGCCGCAGCATGGGTGGATTGCGGCGGCGTGTGTGCTGATCACAATCCAGGCAGTATTGCAGCAGGCAACACCCATCACTCTAAAATACATTGTCGATGAACTAGCGGCTCAGATAACGAGTAAAGGTGGAGATTATCAGACATTGATCACACTTTTTGGTCTGATACTGGTTGTCAATTTGGTGGGAGTATTACTGAATACTGGTAACCAAAGACTAGGGGATCACATCTCTTCGCGATTGGGACGATATCTCACTGAAATATATTACAAAAAAATATTTTCTTTGCCGCAGAAGCATTTTGACTCTGAGATATCGGGCAAGATAGTGGCCCAGCTGAATAGGGGGATTGCGTCGATCCGAGAATTTATGGGAGGAGCGACTAACTTTATAATGCCGGCTCTCTTGCAGGCTATATTTGGAGTGGGAGTGCTGATGTATTTTGATGTGACGATTGGACTGTTGGCACTCGCGGTATTTCCGGTATATATCGCAATCTCGTCATACTCCACTAAAAGATGGGGGAAACTACAAGAAGAAAAGAATGTGCATGAGGATGCGACTCGGGGCCGGATCTCGGAAGTGGTGGGAAATATAAAACTGGTGAAGACTTATAACACTCAAAAAAGCGAACTGAAGTATGTGTCGGAAAAGTATGATCAAATAAACAAGCTGTATGACAAACAGTCGACGCAATATCACATACTGAACTTTGCGCGGGAGTTTGGACTAGAAGCGGTATTTGTAGTCATCCTGTTTTTGATATTTAGGAGTACTTTTTTGGGGAGTCTGACTCTGGGGGAAATGATCCTGATTATCCAAATACTAAATCAACTCCGGTGGCCGCTGTTTGGAATGAGCTACATACTGGAACAAGTGCAAAGAGCGGAGGCTGATTCCAAAGCTTTTTTTGAAGTCTTGGAAGTAACTGGTGAGGAAAAAATGACTACAGGCAAAATGGCCCCACTTGTAAAACAACCGGAAATAATTTTTGAGCATGTGAACTTTTCTTACGAAAACGGCTCAACCGTTTTAGCGGATATCAATCTGAAACTTGCCAAAAAAGAAAAGGTGGCCCTGGTGGGAAACTCGGGAGCGGGTAAGACAACTCTTATCAACCTGATACTGAAACTATATGGACCCACCGGCGGGGAAATACTTTTGTCCGGGAAAAAATATAGTGAAGCAGAGCACTCGTGGGTGAGAGAGCATATGGCGCTGGTGTTTCAGGAGAGCGAACTGTTCTCGGCGACCATCGCTGAGAATGTGGCCTATGGACTACAAGAGGCAACTGAGGAGCAGATAGTCTCCGCTCTGAAACAAGCAAATGCTTACGACTTTGTCATGAAGTTTAAGGACGGACTTCAGGCCCAAATCGGGGAGCGGGGAGTTAAGTTGTCTGGAGGGCAAAGACAGAGAATACAGATTGCGAGGGCAATACTCCATGACAAACCCATACTGATACTCGATGAGGCGACGTCTAGTCTGGACTCTAACTCGGAGCGTCAGGTGCAAGAGGCGCTGGAAAAACTGTTTAAAAACCGATTGGTGATCATTATCGCTCACAGATTTTCGACTATCCAAAATGTGGACCGGATAATCGTCTTGGATCAAGGCACAATTGTGGACTCGGGAACTCCCAAAGATCTGGCAAAAAGAAAGGGACTATATACAGAACTGCTGCAATACCAGATAGAGGGAAATAAGAAACTGCTAAATGCGTATGAGATATACTAACCGTGGATGAAAATTAAATTTTTGGGAGCTGCGGGGACGGTGACGGGGTCTTCTTATGCCCTCACTTCTGACTCTGGAACGTCGATTCTTATTGATCTGGGAATGTTTCAGGGAATGTATGAGATCGATAAGCTCAATTATCAGGACTATGACTATGATTGCAGTAGATTGTCTGGGGCGATACTCACCCATGCGCATCTGGATCACTGTGGCAGACTACCGATACTGATGTCCAAAGGCTTTGGGGGTAACATCTGGATGACAGAACCTACGCGGGATCTGACTGAGATATCACTCCTAGACTCGGCCAAGATCGCCAAATATGATAAGAAGAAAATATTGTACGATGAGGGGGATGTATATAAGACGTTCGAGAAATTTAAGACAACAGGGTATGGAAAACAGTTTGAAGTAGGAGACTTCCTGATCACCATGCGAGACGCGGGACACATGCTGGGATCGGCGTCGCTCGAGATAATAGATACTAAGGCCAAGTCTGGCATGAAGAAAATCGTGTTCTCAGGAGATCTCGGGAATACTCCGGAAGAACTAGTAAGAGAGACAGAAACAATAACAGATGCAGATATCGTGGTCATGGAGTCTACATATGGAGGAAGACTGCACCCGTCTGAAAACCCAGTAGATGTAATCGCCTCGGAAATAAATGTCATCCAAAAAAATGGAGGAACACTTCTGATCCCGGCATTTTCTCTGGAGAGAACTCAGGAGCTGCTACACATGATCAAACACTTGATACTAGAAGGAAAAGTATCTTCTAACTTACCAATATTTATGGATGGGCCGATGGCCAAGAAGGCGACGGCCGTGTATCTGAAATATCCGGATCTGTTTAACCCACATATACAATCTGAAATGCGAGACGAGAATCCATTTTCTTTTGAAAGCCTGGAGGAAGAGATGAGAAATATGTCCGGGGCGAAAGTAATAATTGCGGGGTCTGGAATGATGATGGGGGGAAAGATAATGGAACACGCTAAGAGGTATTTGCCGGAGCCTGATAACAGAATCCTGATAGTGGGGTATCAGGGTGAGGGGACAATCGGACGAAAGATACTAGAAGGAGAAAAGATGGTGGAAATATATGGTGAGAAAGTGGTTGTGAGGGCTAATGTAAATAGTACTCAAGCTATGAGCTCGCATGCTGACTCTAAACAACTAGTCTCGTGGCTCTCGGCCATAAGTGGAGTCAAGAAAGTCTTTTTGACTCATGGAGAGGATGAGTCGAGATTGGCCCTATCACAACAAATTAAGACTAAATTAAAAATAGAGGATGTTACTCTGCCGGTATTGAATCAGGAAATATTAATTTCAAGTTGAGTACTTTGCATGGCACCGATAATCGCCCACCAAGGCGTTATCTGCATTCTCGCTAGCCACCGAGCCTTGATCTGAATCTTGTTTCTCACCACCCAGGCTAGCTGCGAAATTCTGCCCACAAAGTACATCAACTAAAGCTGTTTTTTATACAAAATAGGTGTTAATATTTTTGACATGAGTAAAAATCCGGTGGTGCATTTTGAGATGCCGTATAAGGACTCCAAGAGACTGGGAATGCTACAGCCAGTGCCGATGAATGGGTAAAGCACCTGACATCGAAGACATAAAAAGGATTGCAGAGAAGAACTGGCCGTTGGCACTGCCCTTGTTCGGTGGACTAGCTGCAATCTCTGCGGTTGTGTATCTGACCTGGTCACTCAAGAGAAGGGCTGATGCACATAAACAAAAAGAGATTGACGATGCGGTGCAGACGATGGTGGGAATAAATAATCCTGGAGCGCTGCTTTTGGATGCGGCTGAAATATTACCAAAGGTAGATCCGAAAGCCTCTGAACATGCACTTAGAATGGCGAGAAAAATGCGAGGACCAAACAAGGACGCCATGGAAGTAATCGCGAAAAATGCACCGCCTGGGGCTAAATAGAGAGGAAAATCTCAGTGAGAGGGAGCCTGAGATGAGTAGAAAGATCTAGCTCGAGTAGCTCGGTGGGGCTGATCCAGCGATAACTGTCGTGCTCAAGACTAAGCTTTATTTTGCCTGCTGTGACTTCTGCTTCGCTGATGATTTCAATGAATGAGAATCCTTGATATTTGCCTTTGTTCAGTACGTGGCTATGGAGATATAAGGTGGGTTTAGTAATTTTTACAACTAGACTGGTTTCCTCAAAGACCTCGCGCTTGAGCGACTCAGATAAGACTTCGAATGAATCTAGTTTGCCACCTGGAATATCCCATTTACTAGGCTCGGTTGTATCGGCCGAGAATCTTTTTAGAACTAAATATTTGCCCTGAGAATTTTTGATGAGGGCTTTGGCTGAGATTAGAATTTGGATTTTGGTTGATGACTCAGAGAAATATTGGGTTAGTGATTTTTTGCTAGGTAAGGATAAGTCATATGAAAAAATCTGATCTTTTGATACCCAAGCATAATCACTGTGATCGGGGCCGATTTTAATAGATCCGCCTACGAACTTGGCTTCTGAAGAAATTTCTATATAAGTGAAACCATAATACTTGCCTGGGTCAGTAACCAAGTGGGATTGATAATAATAAGTTGAAGATGTATTTTTGACCACTAGGTTGGTCTCCTTTTCTAGGGTTTGTTCAATAAATACTGAAATGTCTCCAGTGCCTTCTAATTTTCCCCCTGGGAGCTCCCATTTGTTGGGGTTGTATTTGCGATCTTTGGTTCTTTTTACAAGGAGGATCTGTCCATAATCATTTTTTATGATACTGCGGAAGCACAACAGTAGCTGAGGAGTGGTTGATTTGGCCATGGATGGCCTGGATTATATAGTAGATTATTCAGGAAGTACGGGGGGAGTAGGTGTAGGAGTCGGGGTGGAAATAGATAAATTGTTTTTGGAGCTGACTTCGAGATCGGAGAAGTAGGCGCCGGTGAGACCTAGGCCCACAAAAAAGGCACAAACGATGGGGATAGCGATGGCAGCTCTGGGAAGCTTTCTAACGTGGCTCATAAGAGAGCACAGTTCTTCGTAAACAATAATGGTGCCGGGGACGACGACTAGAAAGATAAAGCCCATGGGAGTCTTGGCGACGGATGAGATCAAGCCAACATAGGGAATTGTGAGAACTACCTTACCTGTGACATTTTCTAATGCGAGCTGATTTGTGTCGGTGGAATCATTGGCATCACCTTTTGTAATAAATGTCGGCGGATTTGTAATATCTTTGGGCCAGGATTTGGCGAGCACACGGTGGGTGGTGACTGACTTTGGACCGGATCTGAAAGTGAGGACCTCACCTGGAAAATAATCTGGTCGGGGAGCGACGACTACGACACTGCCGGTCCCAATGCTTGGCTCCATAGAACCTGAAGTAACGATGAAGAAACTAAATGCTCTGGCCCCGAGAAAATAATTGATGGCAAAGAAGCCTCCGATGGTCAGACTGAATATGAGTAAAAAGTTGGAAATAAATTTTGTGACTTTAGTGATCATATTTCTTGGTGATACATTTTTTTTGAAATGCACTCCAGACTCGACCAGTGCCGGTAACTGGAGCGGGGGCATCGGGATCAATGGCTACAAATTCTTCAGTAAAAGTGAGAATGTCTCCTTGAGCCCAGTTGGTAATAGTATCTGGCATATGAAAGCTCTGAGTGGCCGTCACGTGCTTGTTTCTCTTTACTTCTCCCAGTGGTATCCAACAAGAAACTGCATCGGGGAAGGGGAGCTTGCTTTCTTCGGCAATAATTACTTTGGTGCCAAAAGTCAGATCGTAATGAAGATAGTTTTGAATATCGGATTTGGGAGTACCATTTTCTTCCTTGGACTCGGGTTCGGTGGTAGCCCCTTGGGTGGTAACTAAATTGGTCAAATGAACATAAACTTTGGCATCACCGTCTTTTACATATATATCTTTGTCTACATACCGATTGTCGCCGGGCTTTACATCATCCAGACTGACGACTGTAGGAGGATTGTCTACCCCATTTATCTTTAGATCAATCCGGCGCTCTTCGTGATGGTCGCGGTCATCATGATCTCGATCAAAGCGATCGCCTAAGACTCTTGCGTGACTACTAAATGAGGTGAAAACTGCTAAGCAGCCGGCTATGAATGACTTGAAGAAATGATGCATTTAATTGGTTTGGCAATCCAGAATCTCGCTAACTTGCGAAACTCTGGGCTGCCCTCCCGCTGGAAACGGGAGAGAGCAAAGAGACTATTCAGTACCAGTTGGAGTTGGTGCTGATGTTGGTTCTGGAGTGCACAAGAAATTTGGATTGTTTCTGTGTTGCTCCACTCGGAATCTGACATCGGCTGTCAGAGAATCGGTCTGAGCGACATTGCCCATAGATGCGCCGTTACATGTGATTGTGAAATTGACACCATCGATGGTCATCGTGCCCGCACACCAGGCCAGGCCTAGATATTGGGTAGAACCACCTGGGAATGGTGTAGGAAGTGGTGAACCTGAGTCGACCAAAGTGTAGGTCTTGCCATTTAGGACATCGCTGGCTGGACCTTGCTCGTTGGTGAACAACAATGGCTCGCCTTGCTCCCAGATATTGTCGCCATCGTCGGCCCAAGAAGTGAAGTAGATATTTTGAGCCAATTCTCCTCCTTGAGGATCATCGGTCGCGTCTCCTGCTTCTATCTCCGGGTCTATGCGATCGTTTTCGGCGTTGTTTAGGTTTAGTATATCGATACAAGCCCAGACGGGATTGTCCTCGATGTGCATACTGATCGTGTTTTCGCCATAATCTCCGGGTTTGACGTCGGTTAGATCCCAGAACTTTTCTTGGGTCAAATCGACTAAGGCAAACGTGCCAGTACACTGGGTACCTATGAGTTCGGGACGAGGATTGTTGTTGAGATTGTCGTCCTCATCTCTCCAGAGACCATCGGTACAAATCATGCCGTTGTAATGGGCGGTAGAATCGATCTTGAGATCTACTTTGCCTGCAGTCAGATTGTTTGCTGGAGAAGTCTCAGTGTCTGAGAAGAAAGCGTTTGTCGCTCCTAATACTGTCGCTGTAACTCCGCCTACGACTAATAAACTTAAGAGTATATTTTTCATCTTTGTTGGTCACCCCCTCTCACTATTTTACTCATTGACTGTGCAGTTGGCACGGATCGCGTCGAGATCATAGCCGTCTGCATCGTTTGTAAATAACGCAATGTTTGAAACGTCGGTCAAGCGTACATATTGGGCAGAAGCGACTGGATTGATATCGATATTGGCATCACGACTCAAAGCAGCTGCGACTGTGGTCCATGAAGATCCGTCGGAACTCACTTCCACTTTTACTAATTCATCTGGGTATGGAGGATTGGTAGCACCGGTGACTTCGTAGACTGAGAGATCTGTCCCGGGCTGATCTATGAAGGGGCTGGTAAACTTGAGAACGATTGAGCCGTTTGTAAAACCGAGACTAAAGAAAGAGTTGGCCACGACGGGATTGTCCACGGGAGTGCCGGCTGATTGGGGAGCGCCTAGGGCAAAGTTGCCATTGCTTCTACTGGCTAGGACGGCGGCACCGCTCTTTTGAGTACCCTGGGCCACTTGTTCAAAGGTAGAGGCAAAAGCGGGGAGACAGGCAATGGGAGTTGGAGTGGGAGTATTTGTGGGTGTGGGAGTAGTGTTGGGAACACAATGCTTCAACTCTGGGTCCCAGATGCGACCTGAGCCAGTGTTGGGAATAGTGGGATCGTTTACTTGCTGGGCGAGA
>CAYHIN010000004.1:26253-36342 GCA_964356705.1 uncultured Gammaproteobacteria bacterium | reverse complement strand
TCAGGAAGGAGGTAACGTCGGAGATCAGGATATCGCGGGGTTTGGCGCCGTCGGCTGCGCCAATGGCTCCGGCTTGATACAGCTCATCGAGGACGCGGGCTGCCCGGGCGTAACCAATACTAAGTTTTCTTTGAAGGAATGACGCTGAGGCCGTGTTGTTTTGGACGATGAGTCGCAGCGCATCTTCGAATAATTCATCGCGGTCCTCGCCATTGGGAGCAATGAAGCTACTACCACGACCGCCGCGGCCGCCGATCCTACCTATGGGTGTATTGGTCACTTCTTCGGTGTAATGAGGAGCCACACCCTGCTTTTTCAAAAAGTCGATCAAGCTCTTGATCTCTTTGTCTGAAATGAAAGACCCCTGGATACGAATGGGCTTGGCTGCGTCTGGGGGAATGTATAACATGTCACCCCGACCCAAGAGTTTCTCGGCGCCGGGCTGATCGAGAACCACTTTGGAGTCGATCATGGAAGAAACTGAGAAGGCGATACGTGTGGGAATGTTGGCTTTAATTAGACCCGTAATGATATCCACTGATGGACGCTGGGTAGCCAGCACCAAGTGAATACCGGTGGCGCGGGCCATCTGGGCGATGCGAGTAATTGTGTCCTCCACCTCGACCTGGGCAAACAACATGATATCGGCCAGCTCGTCGATGACAATCACGATATAGGGCAAAGCCTGAAAGCCGGAAAGCTCGTTGTAACCTTCGAGGTTGCGCACACCTACTTCGGCAAATAATTTGTAACGACGCTCCATCTCGCCGGTGGCCCACTTGAGAGCTGAAAGAACTTTTTCGGGCTCCACGATAACGGGACTCAAAAGATGGGGAATGCCGTTGTAACCTGTCAGCTCCACGCGCTTGGGATCCACCATGATCAGATTGACCTCTTGGGGACTGGCTCTAAAGAGAAGTGAGGCAATGAAGGAATTGATACACACAGATTTACCAGATCCGGTGGAACCTGCGATCAGGACGTGGGGCATCTTGGCGATATCGGCCACAATGGGCTCGCCTGAGACGTCCAGACCCATGGAGACGGCCAGCTTGGACTTGTGATTTTTGGCATTGTCAGACTCCAGAATCTTTCGCAGACTGACAAACTCGGGAGATCTGTTTGGTAGCTCGATGCCCACCAATGAACGGCCGGGAATGGGGGCTTCGATGCGAATCTGACCCGTGGGAGCTGCTAGAGCTAGAGCCAGGTCTGAACCCAAAGCAGAAATCTTGGACAGCTTGGTGCCGATGGCTACCTCAAGGGCATACTGGGTGACGGCCGGACCCATGTTGATCTCGATGACCTTGGCAGTGATGCCAAAAGCCTCCAGGGTCTTTTCGATGATGGCCGCATTGGAATTGATATTGCCCCGGTCGGCTTTGCCAGAGATATTTTCGGACAATAAAGTAAGCGGAGGATAATGCCAAACAGTATCGGTCGCGGCCGCTGGCAACGGAGTAATGGGTTTTATATTTGAAGACGGGGCTTTGTTTGATTGAGTGCCCATGCCTTTGATCTCGACGGGCTTACTGGAAAACAGCGACGGCTGCTTGACAGGAATGACAGCCGGCTTGCCCGTGAGACCGCCTAATTTGATCGAGCGATTGAGGGGCGTGTTGGCCAAATCGGGGCCTTTGAAACGACCAAAGAAGGCAAAGATTTTTCTGAATAGATCGAGAATGAAGTTGACGACGTCTTCAAAGGGAATATTGAAAGAAATGATGAGTCCGATGCCTAGCGTCGCGACCAAGAATAAAAAGGCACCAGGATAATAAATGAGAACGGTGAGATTTTGCCACACTTGACTGCCGACAAAGCCATCGTGGAAGAGACCAATGAGGGCCGAGAGTGTCAAAATACTACCCACAAAAACATTGGCAGACGAAAGAGATGTCTTGATCTTGGTAATCATCAAGCCACCAAAGATAGGAATGAGGGGGAAATAGAGAGTGGGGATGAAGCCGAGGTTTCTCGTCAGAAAATCGTTGAGACTAATGAGCAATGTCCCCTGGCGAATGAAAGACAGCCAGATGAGGCCAGAGATGGCAAACAGGAGGGAGGCGCCAATAGAGTTGACTGTGGATTGTTTTAGCTTGACCTGGAATTTACGCCGGCCAAAAATAGACCTACTTCTGGGCATCGGAATTATTATACCCTAGTCAGCTATCGATATTGAATCACCGAAAGCCCGGCGTTAGTCCTAACAATAAGATGTTTTGACAAGATTAAATACTGAATAATTTGGTTGGACGTTAGTCCATCAGAGGTGGAGATGAGCTGGGCTCGACCTGTATTAGGGGAAAAAACTTTGAGGCCGCGATTTGAACCTGTCCAGACCAAATCGTCTATAAGGAACGAGGGCTGATATCTTACTTTGTCCGGCCAGCCGAAAGGACTGTATTTT
Organism: uncultured Gammaproteobacteria bacterium; assembly: GCA_964356705.1. Lineage (GTDB taxonomy): Bacteria > Patescibacteriota > Microgenomatia > CAZETR01 > Amesbacteraceae > CAYHIN01. The sequence goes on along the minus strand of CAYHIN010000004.1, from coordinate 33,935 downwards.
TCGGGAACCATAGTAATCTCTGGGACTATGATATCTGAGATCTCAGACACTGCTGAAATGTCGAATGAGCCAGTAGTTGAGAAGGTAAATTGTGGGACATAGGGACTTTGTTGTTCGTCAAGAGGTGGCTGAATTCCTTCGATGGTGCTGCTCCAAGCAAGACTGACTGGGTCGAGAGAGGCGACGCCAATTGTGCTGACTGCAAAACGTAGTGGCAAGTCTATATTCGCTGACTCGAAGAGTGGCAAGAATGATGGGTAGTCAGTCTGGCTGCTATCAATCTCTGAGGGGAGACTTATGGGAGTAGTGATCGAATTTGAATAATCGTAGATATACATTTTTGGTTCACCACAGCCCATACCGCAACTCTGACCATAGATAAATATCTGGGAAGATCCCAAGATTGGTATAAAAAGTATGTTGGACTGAACTTCGAGCGGCAGAGACAATGCTTGAGAGAAAGAAAGGTCTTGTAAATTTAATTTCCAAATTTCATTACCGGAGGCAAAAAATAGATGTGAGTCAATTGCTGCAAGCAAGCTGTCAAAGATTAGAGGTCGATCTAATAGAATAGGTGTGCCAGGTTGGGGATAGCCAGAAAAGGAGGGTGTCTCAACTTTGGACCAATCATTGCCTGGGGCATTTAAGCTTTGCCAAGTTTCATGTGTGTCTCCAACTAAAATATTATCGTCTTTTTCTGAAATTAAACTAAAGTCTAAACGATCTTTTGGCTTGCTGTTCGAGATAAAATCGGAGGCAGTTGAGTGGGTCCAGCTGTTTTGAAATTTGTCATACCGGGCAATCCCTCCGGTTGAGTCCCCACCTGCGACATAAACGAAGTAAACAGAGGATGGAGTGACTAGAATATTTCTTACGTTATGAATGGGACTGGGGCCTAATTCGGAAGTAAAGTTCTGAATCGATAAATCTCGAGTATCAATTTTACTTACACCATTGAAAGTGCCTACCCAAATGTAATCCCCGTCTTCTTTAACAAGAATATTTGAGCCATTGACCAAGCCTTCTTTGACACTAATCTTTTTGGCCTGGCGAGTGATTAGATCGAAGACAGTGACTCCATCCTGAGTGCCTATATAGAGGGTGTTGTCTTTTTTTACAAGCGAATTGACATATTGATTTGACAGTCCGTCTGCCATAGTTATCTGATCTACTACTCTATTGGCTTTATCAGTTACCTGAACTCCACCTTGGCAAGCATAATAGTTTCTTGAGTTATCAATAATTGAGTGATAAAAACTGCTGCAATTGCTCCAGGCCTTATGACCCAAAATCGTAATTACACCTGAGGACTTTTTTGTCTGAACACGGGGAGAAAGGCCAGTAATGATCGTTGCCAGAGCAAGAAACAGAAGAGAGGTGAAAAAGAAGACGAAGGCTTTTTTCATACTTATACTTTAGCAGACTGATGTTGATTATAGACGAGTGAAGGGGATTTGTTTTTTGTCTGAGTCTGGAAGAAGGTCGCGGGCATGTTCTAGTAAGGTCTCTGCTCTGATGGGAAGAGGAGCGTTTGGAATAGAAATTACCGGATAACCAAAATGGGTATATATAGAAAAAAGTAATTCATCTATTTTTTCTGCCTCCTCTTGAGTCTCGGTCCTGGCATAGTCATTTTGAAAAAAATATAGAGCTGAAAGAATAAATATGCCTCTGTATCTAAACCTTTGTCTACTAGCAGGACCGAAGTCTAGATTTGCAAGCTGATTGTCTTGAAGCAATTGATCAGTCGTCAATTCCTTGTTTAAGGCCTTCATGCGAAGTATCTCAGCTATATAGTAAGCAAGAGAATCTGGCTGGTATCCCCGATCCAGAAATAAGACCTGGTCTGGTCCAAAAAAATCCTTTACCAGTCTGAGCTCTAAAGAACTCTTTTCTGACGCAACTTCTCTTTGGAAAAGAAGTTCATCTTGTCTGATTTGCTCAGTAGTCAGACCGTAGCTGCGATTTGTATCAATATGAACACGGGCGACCTCAGGTTTTGTGATATAGCCTATATATGAAATGTAATCCAGAAGAGTGGATTTGCCTGAACCCGGGCCACCGGTGACTACAAAATAGTTGGTCTGAATTTGTTCATTAGACATGAGATATTCTCTTGGCTATGGAACCTAGTACAAGACGATATGCAAGGCGGTTTTCTTTTTCATAGATGTATTGGGTTCCTAAAATTTTGTGACAGTTGGAACAAATCAATTGCTTGGGAAATTCACTGAGGTCTTGGATGCGATCGAGATATATACGCTTGAGAAGGCCGGGGCCGTCTTTTTGGTATAGACAGATAAGATGATTGCAAGAAGAGCAGATAATTTGCAGGAGTTTGGATGGACCACGGGCTTTTTGGAACCGATCCTTTTTGAAAACAGATTTCACAAACTATTGATTTTACACCTCGACGATTACGGGAAGAATCAAAGGGCTACTTTATTTTATCTCTGATACGATGTTGTGTTTCATCTTTGAGATATGATCTGAGCCAACTATGACCAGTGCTTCGGTCAAACTGCTTTGAGAAAACTTTGGCAAGGATTTCTTACACAGAGAATCGATCTGGGTGGGTGAGCAAGAAAGCACAATCACCCCAGGATGATTTGTGAGATCTGAATCCTTGTACTTAATAAAATCTCTATCAAAGGTGATTAGAGTTCTTTTTTCTTTTTGACTATATTTGAGTTGATCTTTATCGCTTCTACCCGTCATTCGCTGATCGTATGCGTGTGTTATTGAATACCCGAGTGATTTTAAAAAAGTTACAGCAGTGATCGGAAAACACTCATCTGCATATAGCCGAATGTGTGGTTTTTTAGATGGCATACCCTGTCGAGGCGTGTTTTCTTATCTCGTCTAGGACTGATTCCACTTCTTTACGCTTGATCCAAGGATAAGCTGATAAGAATTCTGAAATGGAGTATCCATCTTTGATGTAGTCGATCAGATATGCTACGGGGACACGACTGCCTTTGATGAGCTTGTTTTTTGGTGTCATAGATATATTTTACTATATTTTGACAAGAGGAGTGTTTGACAGTACTGGATCCTTCGCGGCGGTTCAGGATGACAGGGTTACACTTCCACAATTACTGGCAGGATCATGGGGCGGCGGTGGGTCTTGTCAAACAAGAACCTTTCGAGGGTGTCGGCGACGTATTGCCTGGCCTGGATTGTAGATTCGATCTTGCCGGCTTTGGCTCCTAGAGTCTGTCTGACTTTGGCACTGGCTTCGGCTAGTAAACCGGTATTGTATTTGTCGAACACGAAGCCCCTAGAAAGAAGCTCCACATTTTCCACCTTGGACAGATCTGACTGACTGAGCTGGACTACGGCTACGACGACGCCCTCTTCGGCCAGAGACTTGCGATCACGCAACACTACACTGCCGACGTCGCCTACGCCTAGACCATCCACCATGACGCTCTTCATCTCGATGACTGGGCCTAAGACGGCCTTGCCGGGGGTGACAATAATCGATTGATTGTGCTCGGGCAACAAAATCCGATCCTTGGCATAGCCCATGGCCTCGGCCAACCTGCCGTACTGAATCATGTGGCGATAAGTACCACCGATGGGGAGAGCAAACTTGGGCTTGGTGAGGGCTAGCATGAGGAGCAAATCCTGCTGACTGCCGTGACCTGAGACGTGGAGATTGTCGGTCATGCCGGAGTAAACTACGTCGACTCCGATCTTGGCGATCAAATCGATGAGGGCCTGGACGGCGGTCTCGTTGCCGGGAATATAGTCTGAGGAAAATACGACTTTGTCTCCGGCTGCTAACTTGAGATCCCTGTGATCACCTGTCGCCATGCGCTCCAGAGATGAACCTGGCTGAGCCTGGGAACCGGCGATCAAGATACAAACATTTTTGGGATTGAGCTTCTTTACATCGCGGGTTTCGACAAAAGCGGTTTTGGGAATGTTTATGAAGCCGAGCTTGGTGGCCACTTCGATATTTCGCTCTATACTGCGGCCGGAGATGGCGACTCGTCTGCCATGACGAATGGCGCACTCGGCGGCTTGGCGCCAGCGACTAATATTACTGCCCATGGTGGTCACGATAAAACGGCCTTCGCAATTGGCAATTTCTTTTTCAAACATGCCTTCGAGAGTTTTTTCCGAAGGAGTGAGTCCCCGTCTTTCGGAGCCGAGAGAATCCGATAGCAAGAGATCGATACCCTGAATACCAGCCATGCCGATGCGACCGACGTCTGGCAAAATGCCATCTACGGGCGTGAAGTCAAATTTGAAATCTGATCCGTGATAAACGGTGCCGGCCGGAGTCTTGATTATCAAATTAGTAGCGTCGGGGATGGAGTGGGAAATGCGAACTGATTCGACGGTAAATTTGCCTAACTGTAAAATCGTCCCTGGAACTAGGACGTTAACCTGCTTGGGCATGCCTTCGTACTCGGCCAATTTTTCCATGATCAGATGAGCGGTCAGATTGCTACCGTAGAGCGGGATCTTGCCTAACTTTGGCAATATATAAGGAAGGGCCCCGGTGTGATCCTCGTGGCCGTGGGTGAAGACCAATCCCCTAATCTTGCCGATACGATCCTGGAGATATGAGATGTCTGGAATGAGAATATCTACACCTAACATGTCCTCGGTGGGGAAGCCCATACCACAGTCCACCAAAAGAATGTCTGACTCATATTCGTAGACAAACATGTTTGAGGTGACACGGCCAAAGCCGCCGAGAGAAAAGATCTGGAGACTGCCGGTCTGGGTCTTAAAATTACGTGTAGTAAATTGCATAAATCAAAATAGTGATGCTTGGGCCGGAACTTCGGGTTCAGTCGGTTTCGGAGTGATCGGGGCGGGCGGGTTGATAAGTGAGTGTAGTTTAACAAAATCTTGCCTAAATTGCATCATGGTGCCAGTTCCACGTAATGCAGCTGCCGGGTGGAATATGGGGAAGACAGTGACGTTTAGTTGTAGGTTGTCGGTTGTAAGTTGTATGTTACGGGGAATGCCGTGGACGCGGGAGATGGTGACGCCCGGGATAAACTTGGCCATACTGAAGCGACCCAGTGTGACAATAATTTTGGGCCGAATCACTGCGATCTGGCGATCCAGCCAATCACGACAAGCTTCGATTTCATTGTCAAAAGGATCTCTGTTGTCTGGAGGGCGATATTTCACAATGTTGGTGATGAAGACTTCATCAGGCTGGATACCAGTAGTCTCGGTTAAAACCGTCCGCATCATCTGACCGGACCGACCTACAAACGGGCGTCCGGAGCCGTCCTCTACTTGGCCAGGGGCCTCGCCAATAAATAATATTTTTGCGTCGGGATTGCCTTCGCCAGGGACTGGATGCTTGACATTTTTGGCGATATCGAGGCCTTTGAAGGCCTTGATCTCTTCTGCAATTTTATTTAGTTCATCTATCTTTTGTTGAGTGGTCATGCGGGTCTGAGCTTCTCCTGAAGTGGATCTGATAAACAAAGTTCTATTGTGCCGGTCACAGCTTGATCAATACTTGGGAGGCCGCGGAGATGGGCTTCTTCATGCTGCCAGAGCCGAGCCAAAGTGTCGGTCGCTTCTTGTTCTTGGAGCCTGCCTGCAATGTCCGTCCATTGCATAGTAATAGTCACTGATCTGGCGATATCTCCCCAAACAATGCCAGTACTCAGGCACAGCTCACGATAAAGATTTTTGGCATCAGAAGATTTAATTATTTTTGGGTTGATGTAAGTTTGGACCTGGTCATTTAGATATGTCACAAAAACGGCACTTGCGATACCGATCTGGGGAGCGGCCAACCCTCGACCGTAACCTACGATGCCACGATACTTGATCAAAACTTCTTCTAACTGTTTACCAATCTCTATCCCCTCTGGCACAGATACTTCGGCGCACGGCGTGCGAAGAATGGGATCGCCGAGATATCTGAACTCTGGAAAAGCTGTTATTAGTCGGCTGAATTGGTCGGCACGGATTTTTATAGTGGAGTTGTTTGAAGACATAAGTCGAATAGGTCAGATAGGGCAAATAGGACAAATAAGCTGGGTCCTTCGCTACGCTCAGGATGACAAGTCTATTTGTTGGTAATCGTTGGTAGTTGTGTCATAAATGCCGAAGGAGGCGGGAGCGGGACGACCGCCTTGGATGCCACAGATACTGCCCGGATTTACCAAAAGCGTCTTGCCTTCGGTTTTCTGATAGGCTTCATGGGTGTGACCATGAAAGACGGCGTCGTAATCACCTGATTTTGCCAGTAACTCTCCTAACTTTGGGTAGTGACAAAAGGCGATTTTTTTACTGTCTAATTCTACTTCGCCGAACTCATCGGCTAACGGCGTTAATTGGGTAGGCTTCATCTTGCGACTTATTGCGTAGTGATCTTCGTCGTTGTTGCCCAAACAGGCATAAATGGGCAAGCCGATATTTGAAATGAGGGCTCCTGTAAACGGGGCGCAGAAATCGCCGCAGTGGATTATAGCTTCACAGTTGTGTTGCTTGATCAATGCGGACATTTTTTCAATGTTCCAAATGTGATCGTGGGTGTCAGAGATGATGGCGATTTTCATGATGTTTTGAATTGTACTGGATCTTTCACTGCGTTCAAGATGACTAGTGTTTCCACCCTAAAGGTGGAAGAAATTAATAACTGGGCAGGAAGGCTTTGACGTTTTCGTCTGTAATATACACCTTTTTGGTCTTGCCTTCGACTATTTGCATGGCGACTTTTCGAGTCATACCCTGGATGGTCCTCTCGAGCGTACGGATACCGGCGTCGAAGCCTAGAGGACGCACTATCTTTGGCCAGACAGCTTCGTCGATGGCCAAAGCTCCATCGGGAAGACCGGAGTTTTTTACTTCGGCTGGGAAGACATAATCTTTGGCAATCTTGATCTTCTCTTCATCTGTGTAAGAAGGCATAAGGATGGGTTCGAGGCGGTCCATGACGGCAGTACTAATATTGGTCGTGTTGTTGCCTGTGGTCACAAACAAAACTTGGGACAGATCTACGGGATAATCGAGGTAGTGATCCGTAAAACCGGCATTTTGCTCGGGATCTAGGAGCTCGACCAAAACACCCATGATCTCACCGTGGGCGGAGGGAGCAATGCGGTCGATCTCGTCTAATAAAATAACTGGATTTTTTGAACCGGCTCTCTTGAGCGCTTTTATAATCTGCCCTGGCTCGGCCTCGGGATGAGTACGAGATAGACCACGGAGGTCAAGAGCGGAGCTCATGCCACCGAAGGGGATACGGACAAACTTACGACCGATAGAATCGGCCAGACTCCGGGCCAACGTGGTTTTTCCTGTACCCACTAGACCTACTAATAATAAAATCGGGGCGTGATAATTTGGATTTATTTGTTCGTTGAGCGTCAATACCGAGAGATACTCCAAGAAACGCTGTTTTACATCGTCCAAACCAAAATGATGTGAGTCCAAAATCTGGCGGGCGTGACCGAGATCCAAAATATCTTTGGTAACAATGTCCCAGGGGAGACTGGCTACCCAGTCGATGTAGTGACTGACTTGTTCATACTCAAGTGAGTAACCGCCGTATTTGGCCTGGCGCTCGAGACGAGCTAGCATGAGGTCCACTTTTTCTCTCAGGTCATCCGGGAGCTTGATGCCTTCGACCCTAGCTTTTAATTTTGCGATATCCGCTGTCAGTTGATCTTCCACGTATTTAGTTTACTACA
>CAYHIN010000004.1:12936-26153 GCA_964356705.1 uncultured Gammaproteobacteria bacterium | reverse complement strand
TTTAATTTTGCGATATCCGCTGTCAGTTGATCTTCCACGTATTTAGTTTACTACACTTTACAAATCTCAAAATCCACGTCGGCGGGGGGCGCTGAAGTGGCCGGTGCCACCTGCGGGGTGACCACCACGATCATCACGTCTTTGGAAAGCTGGTCTGCCTCCGCCGGTGTCCATCCTGGGGGCGCGCTCTTCACGAGCCTTGGGCTTTGGGACTCCGGCTTCGTCAAACAAACTGGATAGGGCAATCTTGCCCTGATCGTCGACACTGACGACCCAGACTTTGACCGTTTGACCTTCTTTTACATATTGGTTTGGATCTGAGACAAAGCCTTCGGCCATCTGGGACACGTGCAGAAGACCGTCTTTGCCGGGCAAAATGGTGACAAAAGCACCAAAGGGCTGGATGCGAGCGACGACGCCTTCGTAGATCTCACCTGCGACGACCTCTTTGCCCATGCCAGTGACATAAGCGATGGCGCGGGCGGTACCCTCGGCATCAACACCTGAGATAAACACATTGCCTTCGTCATTGACGTCTACGGTCGTACCGGTATCGGCCATAAGTTTTTTGATGTTTTTGCCGCCGGGACCAATTAATTCGCCAATCTTGTCTGTAGGAATATGTACGGTACTGATCTTTGGAGCATAAGTCGAAACTTCTTTTCGAGGCTCAGCTAGGACTGCTAACATGGCCTTTAGCACTTCGGCGCGAGCGGCCTTGGCTCTCACAAAAGTAGCTTTACAAATGTCCAGAGTAAGACCTGCAACCTTGGTATCCAGCTGGATGGCAGTGATGCCGTCTTTGGTACCGGCTACTTTGAAATCCATATCGCCATAGTGATCCTCAAGACCAATAATGTCCGTGATCAACTTGTAACTGTTTGGATTCTTTGGGTAGTCGCTACCCGTGATAAGACCGGTGGAAATACCAGAAACTGGAGCCTTCAAGGGAACTCCGGCGTCCATAAGAGACATGGTGGATCCACAAGATGAGGCCATGCTGGATGATCCATTTGAGCTCATAATCTCGGAAACTACTCTGATGGCATATGGGAAATCGGCTTCACTAGGAATGACTGGAGCCAATGCTCTCTCGGCCAGCGCTCCGTGACCAATCTCACGTCTCTTGGGAGACCCAACTTTGCCAGTCTCGCCAGTACTGAAAGGTGGAAAATTGTAGTGGTGCATGTAGCGCTTGTTGCCTTCGCCTTCGGCACTCTCTGTGGATTGTCCTAGTGATGGGGCGCCAAGAGTAGTCACGGTGAGCGCTTGGGTCTGACCTCTTTGGAAAATGGCGGAGCCATGGACTCTGGGCAATACTCCGACTTGGACATCTAGGGGTCTAATCTGATCTAGCTTGCGACCATCGGCTCTGAGATCTTTTTGCAAGATATTACTGCGTAATATCTTGTATACCAAATTTTCGATGATGCCGGGGATCTCGCCTTTTTGGGCTTGCTCATATTTTGTGGATACCTGGGTGATGATATCTTCCAAACTATTACCTTCTTTTTGAGAAGCTGACTGGAGATATTCTTCCACCAAGGGAGTAGCGATCTTTTCTACTTCGGAAACGAAACTGGCGTCTGGGCCGGGTCTGTTTAGGACGATCTTGGACTTGCCTACTTCGGCTACCAATTCATTGATAGTGGAAATGATGAGTTTGTTTTGAGCTACGGCTTGCTCTAGACCCTGGTACATGACTTCCTCAGACACCTGACTGGCGCCGGCTTCAATCATGGGGATTAACTCTCCGGTACTGGTCACGACCAGATCGAGATCTACGCCTTCACGATTGCCATTTTTGGGATTGGTCACTAAAGTGCCACCTTCTAGACCCATGCGGACGGCTGCCACTGGACCCTCAAAAGGAATGGGGGAAATGGCGAGGGCGGCTGAGACGGCATTGATGCCTAAAACGTCAGTATCATTGTCTGTATCTGTAGATAAGACCATGACGATGACTTGGACTTCGTTTTTGAACGTCTTTGGGAAGAGGGGTCTCACTGAGCGATCGATGAGACGAGCTGAAAGAGTATCCTCGTCGGTGTTTCTTTCGCGCTTGATCCACTTGGAACCTTTGATTCTCCCTCCGGCGTAGAGCTTTTCTTGGTACTCTACAGATAGAGGGAAGTAATCTTTTTTGAGATCCTCACGGCCGATGACTACGGTTGCCAAAATGGTGGAATCGCCGTAACGAGCTAGGACTGAACTGGTGGCTTGGGCGGCCAGACGGCCCACTTCAAAAGAAAGTTCACGACCGGCTACATCTAATTTCTTGGTTACTATGTTACTCATTTATATTGTTCTTTCAGTATCTTGTGCCAAGCGAAGTTTTTCAAGAAGTCTGAAGAAAAAATGTTCTCTTCGCACCTCTCGAATTTACTTCGATGTGGGTATTATATCAGATTATTTTGCCAGACCTAACTTTTTGGCGATTTCTTTGTATCTGGGAGCGTCTTTCTTTTGGAGGTAATACAATAAGCGTCTGCGCTTACTGACCATACTGACTAAGCCTCTTCTGGAATGATTATCTTTTTTGTGCTCTTTCAAATGTTCGACTAACTTGGCGATCTTTTCAGAAAGCAGAGCTGCTTGGACTTCAGGGGATCCTGTGTCCCCTTTGCCTTGGGCAAATTTGGTGATTACTTGTTTTTTTGCGTCTGTATTTAGAGCCATTTTATAAAATGATTATAAATTCGAAATTCTAATATCTAAATCCTAAAAGGACAAAAAAGTAAAGAGATACGGCTATGGTTAGTGAGTGCTGCAACCAGACCGACTAACGCTAGTTCTCTTTATGCTGGATCGTATTCTACCATATCTGGCGGTTGATAGGAATCTACTGCTAGAGAGTTGAGCCTTTGGAGCTGACTATCGGAAGAACGGCGAGCTTTCCGCTCTTTGACATCAGGAGTCTTTGGATCGGGAAATTGCTGGGGTCCTGTGCCATCGAAAAGTCCGACTATTTGCTCATGGGAAAGAAAGACCTCGGGTACTTTACGTTCACCTGAATAAGACATTTTTTTAGACTAGGGCTGGGCCGTTGTTGTAAATCTTGGGGCCGGACCAGTCGGCGGGGGGAGCTTTTACTTCTTGCACTCTTTCGGCGGTGCCGGGAGTACTATCTACTTGGGGAATAGATCCGGCTGGGAAATCGGCAGAACTGATGGGGCGGTGTCTCCTGGCGCCTTTTTTGAGAAGACTGGCGGCTGCTTCAAAAGTGCCGGCGGTGACATTTGGCGACTTGAAATCCTGGGTGGCGATCTCGATGCCTGATAGCAGATTTGAGGCGGCATCGTCTGAGACGGCCAGAGTCAGAGTATCAAGAAAGTGGGTTGTGAGCTCACAAAGAGAGGACACACCAGCGTCGGAAAAGTGGTAATGGGCAAACTGATTGGTAGGAGGAGTGTGGGAAAGAGAGATGACGTTTGCAGCCTGGAAATGCTCTTTGGAATTGGCATAAATGTGGCCAAAACCCTCCAGATCCTGGGCTCCAATGAGGATGAGAACCTCAGGCTTGGATGTTCCTGGCACAAACTGGAGCTGACTGTGATCTACATTTGGGGCGCCTTCTTTGGGGGTAATGACCAGCCTGAGATCACCGTTTTCGACGTGATAGCTGATCTTGTCTACTACCTCAGTCTGACTGCCAAAAGTGATGAGGAGATTGCGTCCACCGAGCGATGTGGAAATAGATTCCACGCCGACAAGTCGGTTGAACTCCACAGTCATGGGGTCGGGACAGGCGACGGTGACTCTTTTTCCGGCGGTCTCCAGGCTCAGCTTGAGGGCTAGACCGGAGGCGACGTGATCATAAAGGGGGTTTTTGGGAATGAGAATGGTAAACGAGGTGGAACTGGCTAGGACGGGCTGGATGAGGGATGTGTCGAGTGTACTCATGATGTGACTTTGAAGGCGATTATATTATCGCCGACCTTAAAGTCAACATATGGACTAAAGACGGCGCCAAATTCGCCACCTGATTTGACTGAGGGAATCTCGGTCTTGCTGGTCTTGAGAGACTTGAGACGAGTGGTGCCGACTATGGCGTCCACTCTTTGGATCTTGATCTGATCGCCTCTGGTAATCACGCCTTCGGTACAGCGAGCGCCGGCAATACGATCAGCATTGATCTTGAACTCGGCTGCTACTGTGGCCCGACCCAAAATGGTCTCTTTGACCTCGGGAGCAAACATCTTTGCTACAGTATCTAATAGTTCGTAGATGATTTTGAAAGATTTGATGGTGACTTTGTCCACTTCGGCTAGTTTGGCTACGCCACTCGGGATCTTGGTATTGAAAGTCATGATGGTGGCACCGCTTCCTTGGGCGGTCGCTACATCGGTTTCGTTTACATCTCCAGTGGAAGCAGAAACGATATTTACCCCGGGGGGCAAACTGCCTAAGATGGCTTCTTGGGAAGAAAGGACGTCGGCTTTGATAATAATATTTACTGAAGTATCACTGAGGACCCCTGATTCTCTACCTGATTGAGACGCACGAATGTGGGGTTGGTCGGCAATGGGAGAAGTACTGATCTTGGTGCCGACCTCTAAGACCTCGGAGAGACCGACGATCTCGACGGGAGTCGAGGGTAGAGCGGATTTGATCTGAACACCATCTGAGTCTATTAGTGAACGGGCCTTGCCAACTAACTCTTTTTGAAAAAGAGATTGGCCTACTGATAAAGTACCAGATCTGACGATGACTGTAGCCAGTGGGCCCTTTTTGGGGTCTAAGCTACTTTCTAAGACGACTACTTCTAGTGGGGCATCGGGGTCGGCCTGAGCGGGATTCATGCTGTTTACCAGATCAATCATCTCGAGAAGCTCGGAAATGCCGGCTCCAGTCTTGGACGAGACGGCGACACAAGGAACGGTGCCACCGTAGTCTTCGACGACTACATCCACTTCGGTGAGCTGAGTTTTCACACGATCGGGGGAGGTAGAATCGAGATCGGACTTGGTAAGAGCCACAATAAAGGGAATTCCGGTCTCTTTGATAAATTGAATCGACTCTTTTGTCTGGGGCATGACACCATCGCCTGCGGCTACAACCAAGATGGCGATGTCGGCAATCTTTGACCCACGACTCCTAATATTGGAAAAAGCGGCGTGACCGGGAGTGTCTATAAATGTGACCTCGAATATGGAATTATGAATTTGGAATTTGTGCTGAAATGAGCTGATGTGCTGGGTGATGCCACCGGCTTCGCGGGAGACTACTGAGGTTTTTCGAAGATAATCTAAAAGAGAAGTCTTGCCGTGATCGACATGGCCCAGGATGACAACGATGGGTGGACGGTTTTGTAACATGGATATAAATCCTAATTTCTAAATCCTAAATCCCAAATAAATCTCAAAGCCCAAACTACGAAATCCAAAAAGATGGCAAGGTTTTTTTACTGGTCATTTTGGGTCTGTACTTGGTCATTGGTTGGGATCTCTTCTTTTTGTTCATGGGTACCGGCCTCGGCTGGGACTTCATCTTTTGGCAGGTCACTGCCTTTGATGTCGATGTGGAGACCCACGAGCTTGCCGGCTAATTTGGCATTTTGACCTTCACGACCAATGGCCAAAGAAAGCTGGTCTGCGGGAGCTGTGACTTGGGCGATGGCCGCTCCCGCATTGATCTTTACTGAAAGTCCGGCGGCGGGAGAAAGAGCGGAGGCGACGAACTTTTCTTGGTCTTCACTGTACTGGACGATGTCGATCTTTTCACCGTTGAGCTCACCGATCACAGCTTGTACTCGAACACCTTTTTGACCCACACAGGAACCGACGGGGTCGACACCATTTTGATTTGAGTAGACTGCGATCTTGGTCCTGGATCCGGGATCACGGGCGACGGCTTTGATCTCGACGGCTCCAGAATTGACCTCGGGGACTTCCCTCTTGAACAATTCACGGATGATATTTGGATCGGCTCGAGAGACCACCACTTCTTGGCCACGAACGGAGTCGCGAATACTGTGGACTAAGAAGTTCATGCGAGCACTGAGCCTGTAGTCCTCGGAGTGGACTTGCTCTTCCTTGGGCATGATGGCCTCGGCCTTGCCAATGTCCACCACTATTTCTTGGCCGACGAAACGGATGATCATGCCGGAAACTAGTGTCCCCATGCGCTTTTGATATTCGGCTACGATGTGAGATTTTTCGGCTTCACGGACTTTTTGCAAAATGACTTGCTTGGCGGTCTGGGCGGCTATGCGACCGTAACCGGGAGGAGTGATGTCCACTCTCTTGGCTCCAGCTTTTGGGGTAACCGAGATGATGCCTTCGACTTCTTCGACATCGCCCTCGGTCTCGTACACGTGGGCCTCACCGGAACTAGAATCGAGATCGACGTCATAGACGTGGTCTTCTTTGAAGGACTCGGGGTGATCTTTTTTGAAGGCGGCGACGAGGGCTGATTTTATAGAATCCAGGATGATCTGAGGATCCAAACCACGCTCGTGGGCGATCTGGGCCACGGCTAGGGCAAAATCTGATCTGGCGGTGTTATTGCGTTGCATGGTTTTCGCATAAGCAAAAAATTGGCGGGTATTTTCTCCCCGCCTCAATTCCACTTAAACTGAGAGTGATTATAGCAGAGGAAGTATCTATGGGCTAGCTACGAGGGAAAAAGGCGAGCGAAGCTGCACAAAGTGCGTAAGGGATGATAGATGTAAAAACTATCAGTCCATCTACATATTCAGGCAACGAGTGTAGCGTGGACATGTCTAGCATTCCCCAGGCAATCATGGCAGACCCTGTAAAAAAGGTCACTTTTTCGAAAGTGCTCAGTGCTTCAAAATCAGGAGGTCTTGGCTTGAGAGGCATAATTTATGTATATCACGATCTATCAAATTCTTCTAGAAGTTGTTTTTGGTGTTTGGAGAGGTGCTCGGGGAGTTTGATGATGAGTCTAATATAGAGGTCGCCGTGGTCACCTGTCTTGAACGAATTGATCTTGGTAATACCTTTGTCTGTTAGTCGGACTACGGTTCCGGGTTGGGTACCGGGGCGGATCTTGATCTTCAGAGTGCCATCCAAAGTCTTGGTGGTTGTCTCGCCACCTAAAATCGCTTTGGTAAAAGAAATTGGGTGATCGACATAGACGTCCGCGCCGGCTCTTTTGAAATCTAGGCTCTCCTCAACCTGGAAGGTGATATCAAAATCAGTAAAGCGTAAGTGGGTACCTGTGTCTGCCCCGGCGGGGATCTTTATGGTGTGAGACTTGCCATCGATCTTTACTTCCTCTGCTCCCCCTTTGACTGCGGTCATGAAAGGAATCTTGAGAGAATAGTGGGCTTTTCTGGGAGCTTGCCGACCAAAGGGACTGGCGCCGCCAAAAAATTGTTCAAAAATCTCGAAGGGATCGGAGAATCCGCCCATGTCACCGAAAGGATTGTCCCCACTAGTACTATATGAATAGGTAAATGGGCCCCCCTGGCGGAAACCGCCGGCAAACGGATTGCCACCACCGTAGCCGCCACCTGCGGCTGGGTCAAAAGCGGCGTGACCAAACTGGTCATAAGTCGCTTTTTTCTTGGCATCGGATAAAACCTGGTACGCTTCGTTGATCTCCTTAAACTTAGTCTCGGCCTCGGGGGATTTGTTTCTATCTGGATGCCACTCGAGAGCCATCTTGCGATAGGCAGTTTTTAGCTCGGCAGCACTGGCAGTCTTTTGTACGCCTAAGACGTCGTAGTAATCCCGTTTGGTGGCCATATGTGTGGCAATTGTAACGCGCGAGTGCTAAAGATTCTAGGGGTCGTGTATAATTCGCGCATGTCAAAAGATAAACTAACAGTTAAGGATGTTAGAAAGTCACTACTAGGAAGAGTGTTTTGGGTTGCCCGTGCAATACAGCTTCAAGCATTGAGAGGTGGAGTCCAACACGACAGCTCTGCAAGATTTGAAACGATAATAGAAGCCTCGCAAGCGGCAGGAGCTACGCTCAGACAGATTCGAAGGAAGGTGGGAGAGGCTACACAAGAAGTGGCAGAGAAATATCATATAGATGATTAGTAATTGTGGGTAAGTGACGCTTCTGGTAGAATCACAAGGCTAGAATGGCCGATATAAAGACTACTAATCGCATGGTCCCGCAAGATCGGGTGCGTAACATTGGCATCATTGCCCATATTGACGCGGGCAAGACGACTACTTCGGAGCGAATTCTCTTTTATACTGGCAAGTCCTATAAGATCGGGGACATTGACGAGGGAGACACACAAATGGACTGGATGGCTCAAGAAAAAGAGCGCGGAATCACAATCGTATCTGCTGCTACTACCACCTTCTGGTCAGTGTCTGACGTAAATAGTCCAGTCGAACATGGGTCGTACCGCATTAATCTGATCGATACCCCCGGACATGTGGACTTTACGGCTGAAGTGGAGCGCTCACTGCGAGTCCTCGATGGAGCCGTCACGGTACTGGATGCCGAGGAAACAGTGCAGTCACAAACTGAGACAGTATGGCGACAGGCTGATAAGTACAAAGTCCCACGAATCATATTTATCAATAAAAACGATAAACTCGGAGCTAACTTTGAGGGCACGATCAAAGCCATCATCGACAGACTGGGAGCAAATCCGGCAGTCATGGCATATCCAATCGGAGCTGAAAATACATTTCGCGGCGTAGTCCTGCTCCTCGAGAGAAAAGCCCTGGTGTGGCTGGGAGACGAAACAGGAGCCAAATACGAAGAGCAACCCATCCCAGAAGATCTGAAAGACACAATAGAAAAGTGGAGAACCAAACTAATCGAGCAAATCTCGGAGACTGATGATGATCTGCTAAATAAATTTCTCAAAGGCGAGGAGCCAACAGTGACTGAATTAAAGGCCGCCATGCGAAGAGCAGTCATTGCCTATAAACTCGTCCCGGTCTACGCTGGCGCATCTCTTCGCAACAAGGGCGTGCAACCGATGCTGGATGCAGTGGTCGAATATCTACCATCCCCAGTAGACGTGGATCACGTGAAAGGTATCAATCCCCAAACCGGCGAGGAAGTGTCTCGCAAAACTATCAATGACGAAAAGTTTGCCGGACTGGCTTTTAAGATCCAAACTGATCCACACGTCGGACGACTGACTTACGTTCGAATCTATTCTGGATCACTGAAGGCTGGACAATCTCTGTGGAACGCGTCCAAACAAAAGGAAGAAAGAATCTCGCGAATGCTTCTGATGCACGCCAACAAGAGAGAAGAGATCGATGCGGCTTATGCTGGAGAGATCGTGGCTCTCGTGGGACTGCGGGAAACAACCACGGGAAACACTTTGTGTGAAAAAGCGGCCCCAATAGTACTCGAGTCGATCTCTTTCCCAGAACCGGTCATATCGCTCGCTATTGAGCCAAAAACCAAATCTGATCAAGAAAAGATGGGTCTGGCGCTGAACAAACTGTCTGACGAAGATCCAACCTTTAGAATCAAATCCAATCACGAGACTGGACAGACGATCATCTCCGGCATGGGAGAGCTGCACTTGGAAATCCTGGTGGACCGCATGAAGCGCGAATTTAATGTGGAAGCAACAACTGGGGCCCCACAAGTGGCTTATAAGGAAACTGTGAAAAAACCCGCCGAGGGAGAGGGTAAATTTATTCGCCAATCTGGAGGACGCGGACAGTATGGACATTGTTGGATCAAGATGGAGCCTCTACCCCGCGGATCTGGATTTGAATTTGTGAACGGGATCAAAGGTGGAGCAATCCCTGGCGAATTTATCGCGCCTATCGAAAAAGGAATCGTAGAGGCGATGGAAAATGGGGTGCTGGCCGGATTCCCAACTGTGGACACCAAGATAACTCTGTTTGATGGAACTTATCACGACGTGGATTCTTCGGAAATGGCCTTTAAGATAGCAGGATCTATGGCTTTCCAACACACTGCCAAGATTTCGGATCCTTGCATCCTAGAGCCGATCATGAAAGTGGAAGTCTCTACTCCGGACGAATTTATGGGAGACGTGATCGGTGATCTGTCCTCCAAGAGAGCGGCAATCCAGGGAACTGACAAGCGTGGACATCTGACGATCATCAATGCGCATGTGCCTCTGGCAGAACTATCTGGATATGCGACCAAATTGCGCTCGCTGTCTCAGGGCCGCGCTTCTTACTATATGGAACCCTCGCACTATGACGAAGTGCCAAAGAATATTGCCGAAGGCATAATTGCGAAGAGCGGCAAGGTGCAAGCCAGCGCCTAGACTGGTATAATCCGTTCTTGATGGCTGCAGATGCTCCTAGATTTGCGATTGACAACCCAGTCTACACTGGCGACTTCATTGGAGAGAGTGCAAATTTTTACCAAAGACTGTTGGAACGTCAAACTGGGTCCAAGATTGTTGCAGCGGTTTCAGTAGAAGATGCTTATCGAGGAGCCTTGGGGAAACCAAATCCATATGGTGGAGACACTAAGGACGCATATATGCAAATGGAACTGCATTCTCGTGGATTTATTGTAAGGATCGCTCCAGAGGAAGAGATAAAAAAATTGCTCACTAGATAAAAATTTTGGGTGTTGCGGGGGGCTGTGAAAAGAGATAAGTTAAATATTAGTGAGAAAAATATTGCCCGTTTTTCTTGTAGGACTGTTGTTGGTTGGACCGACGGTGGTCCACGCGGCGACTGATCATGTAGTCATTTCGGAGATACAGGTGGGTGGAGCTGCGGCTGCTGATGAATTTGTAGAACTGTATAACCCAACTCTTTCGGATGTGGATCTGACTGGCTGGAGACTGAGAGTGGGAGCGAGTACAAATCTGGTGGCATCTATGTCTGGAGTAATTAAAGGTCAGGGATATATATTGATCGCCAATCCCGCTTTTACGACGATCCCGGTCACACCCGATTTTGTATATTCGGCCAGTAGTAGCTCGATTACGGCTAATAGCTATATTTCGTTGCTGCGCAAAACCGGGACGAGTAGCTTTGCTACTGAAGATCTAGTCGGGATGGGAACGGCGACTAGCTTTGAGGGAGTATCTGTCGGGGCACCGGCTGCTAACAAAAGTATCGAGAGACTGCCTGTGGAGGATGACACTGATGATAATTCGGTAGACTTTTCTTTGCGAGACAATCCGGCGCCACAAAACAGTTTGATTACCACAACAACTCCCACACCAACTGTGACTCCAACGCCCACAGAAACGCCGACTCCAACTCCGACAACTGCAGTTGAACCAACTCCTACACCGACTGTGACTCCAACCATCACGCCAACGAATGAGCCCACACCAACAAACACTCCTACTCCCACGCCGACAATTGCTATCCCAACCCCAACCTTAGTACCAACCGCGACGGCAATACCCACCGTGACTCCTACGGTACTTGGGGATCAAGATCACAAAGAGCACAAGCACCACAAAAATCGGGAGAGAATAAAGTTTGTAATAAAAGCTATTTACAAAGCATGTAGACATGTTGCTAAAAGGTATAGATAAGTTATAAGCTAATAATCTATGCTGTTGAGAAGAGCATTCGTAGGAATAGAAGTAGTAATAGCGGCCTTGGCACTGGCTGGGGTCGTAGCTGGAGTGAGGTTGGTGCAAAACAGCGTAAGATTTGATGCTGCGGCTACTGGTGATTGTGAAAGTCAGGGGGGCGGATGCTATCCGAACAATTGGGTGTGTAATGGAGGAGTTTTGAAATCCTGGATGTGTGAGCCGGGATATAAATGTTATTTTGGTGGCAGCTGTCATGCACCAGCACCCACAAATACTCCCGTGCCGATACCAACGACTCCGCCAAACTATACATGTGTGGCAAACGGAAATTATTGCGTTGCCTCAAATGTGGCTTGCGACCCTGGAGATATAAGAGGACAAGGGGGAACGTGTTCTACCGGTCAAGTGTGCTGCCAGAATGCGACAATCCCTACAAATACCCCTGCCCCACCAGCGCCAACTGCTACTCGTACCCCAACGCCATCGCCCACTAGAACGCCCACTCCAATTCCAACATCGGTGCCAAGTTGTACGAACCGACCTGATCAGTATTGCTCACCTGATGGTTCGTGTAGTCCGGACATACCAGGAACAGGGACATGTGTGGTTGGTCGCGTCTGCTGTCGAGTGTTGCCTACAAATACCCCGGTTCCTACCCGAATTCCCACGCCACTTCCAACAAGAACTCCTACACCGACTCCGACAAGAGCCCCTACTCCAACCATCTCGACGGGGGTATGGGTCACTTTGCGTCTGGAGGAGAGAAGCTCTACATTAACCACACTTAAGTTCTGGTGGACTGAGGAACATGCATATGGCTTGGTAAAGTTTGACGTCTATAGATGTGAAGGATTATTTTGTATCCCTAATGCGATAGTGGGGTCGGTGATTACTGATGCATATGGAAATGGGACTTTCATAGATAACAATATTAGAAATAATGTAACCTACTTCTACCAAGTAAAAGCTCGGATCGGACAACTTATTGCGAGATCTAATATTGAACAAGTAAACACGCCTCCTAAAGCTCCAGTGTTTACAAGCGTAACTACTTCGTGTCCGGCTAAGGTAACTCTTGATTGGGGTAGTGTACCTGGAGCCGTTCGCTATGATGTATTTAGATGTGATGGGATAGACTGCAGGTATGGGCAATATTTCAAGATCTCAAGCCCAACTAATACGATTTTCGTTGACAACGACCCAGATATGGAGGGTAATATCGAAAACACTTATTACGTGCAGGCGTATAACGGATTTGAGCTGTGGAGCGATAAAACATTTACATCTGAGCTGTACAGAGTGTGTGTGACACCCACCCCGGCTCCTCCAGGCGTACCAGGTACTTTCACACAAACTCCCATGTGTCCTAGCTCGAATATCTTGACGTGGTCGGGGGTTTCGGGAATAAGCGATTTTCACATCGAAAGATGTGCAAATATCCAGATAGCGAGTTGTATTGATGACTGGGAGTTTTCAGAAATTGCGGTATTGTCCATCTCAACTAGAACGTATACCGATGTGTATAACTGGCAATACGGACCCAATGCGAATGAATATCGATTGAGAACTCACAATCATACAACTGGACGATTTAGTGAATATAAACGCCCAACAATTCTTCAGAAGGTCACATGTATTACTGCCACGCCCACGCCGACTCCAAGGACAAGTAGACTGACACCAACACCAACTCCTAGAAGTAATCCATTAAGAGGGGTGTACGATGCGATAGAGTCGTTGTTTAGATAAACCAATCTCCCTATTGCAAAAG
>CAYHIN010000004.1:0-12836 GCA_964356705.1 uncultured Gammaproteobacteria bacterium | reverse complement strand
GTGTACGATGCGATAGAGTCGTTGTTTAGATAAACCAATCTCCCTATTGCAAAAGGATTTAGCCTCAGATAGAATTCCCTTTACATATGGCAACGTTTGTCCGCTCCAAACCACACGTCAACATCGGGACTATTGGTCACGTGGATCACGGAAAGACCACACTGACTTCTGCTATTACCACGGTACTGGCTAAGAAGGGCTGGGCTGTCGCTAAGAAGTACGCAGACATTGATTCCGCTCCTGAAGAAAAGGCACGTGGCGTTACCATTAACCTCTCCCACCAAGAATACGAAACAGCAAAGAGACACTATGCACACATCGATGCTCCAGGTCACGCAGACTACATTAAGAACATGATTACTGGAGCCGCCCAGATGGACGGAGCCATCCTGGTCGTATCTGCTGCAGACGGACCGATGCCTCAAACTCGCGAACACATTCTCTTGGCCAAGCAGGTCAACGTGCCAGCCATCGTAGTCTTCCTAAACAAGTGTGACATGGTAGACGATGACTCTCTACTCGACCTCGTCGAGATGGAAGTGCGTGAACTGCTTACCAAATATGGATATCCCGGAAACGATGTGCCGATTATCCGTGGATCTGCTCTTAAAGCTACCGAAGGCGATGCTAAATACGAAGAGAAGATCTTTGAACTGATGGATAAAGTGGATGAATACATCCCAACCCCTGTTCGTGAACTGGACAAGCCATTCCTGATGCCTGTAGAAGACGTCTTCTCCATCAAGGGCCGGGGAACAGTGGTTACAGGCCGAATCGAACGCGGGATCGTGAAGATCAACGACTCCATCGAGATCGTGGGTATCAAGGCCACCACTTCGACCGTCGTAACTGGAGTCGAAATGTTTAGAAAACAACTAGAAGAGGGTCAAGCTGGAGACAACGTCGGACTGCTGCTTCGCGGAGTCGAAAAAGAAGCTGTCGAGCGTGGACAAGTACTGGCTAAAGCAGGATCTATCACTCCTCACACAGAGTTTAATGCGGAGATCTATGTCCTAAAGAAGGAAGAGGGTGGTCGCCACACTTCATTCTTCTCTGGCTACAGACCACAATTCTACATTCGCACCACTGACGTAACTGGTGAAGTTACCTTGGCTGAAGGCGTAGAAATGATCATGCCTGGTGACAATGCCAAGATCAAAGTGAAACTGATCGTGCCAGTGGCTTTGGAAGAAGGTTTGAGATTTGCAATTCGTGAAGGCGGCAAGACCGTCGGCGCAGGAGTAGTCACAAAAGTGATTGCTTAGGTTAATTCTTGCTCTTTAATATGGCAAAGGGAAGACTACGAGTAAAGCTAAAAGCTTTTGACCATCGCGTCATTGATGAAGCGGCGGCCAAAATATTGGACACGGCACTGTCAACCGGGGCCAAAGTAGTAGGACCTATCCCCTTGCCTACTTCACGCAAACTAATCGTCGTCACCACTTCTCCTCACGTGGACAAAAACGCCCGAGATCACTATGAAATGCTGGTGCACAAGCGCTTGATCGACATCATAGATCCCACGCCCAAGACGATTGAGTCCCTCTCCAATCTGGATTTGCCCGCTGGCGTTGACATTGAAGTGAAGATGTAATAAAAGTTGAATATGACTCTGATTCGAATAGAAAGTGAAACACTTGATTGGACGCGAGTACGGGAGCACCGGAACAGAGCGCATGTGAGATCTGTGGTAGTTGTTCCAGATAACGGCTTGATTATTGAGACTGAGTTTGAAGACCCTGAACTAGAGGCTACACGAACTATAGTTGCATCATTGCTTAATGATCCAAATACCAAGAGTATACGGATTGATTTGAAGGATCGAGTTTAATTTGCTATAATCAGCTTCGGACGTGAGCAGAAGAAATTGCCAGATTATTGCTCCGCTTTGACATTGGCTACTCTAAAGATTTAGATGAGCGTCAATGGCGCTTTTTTGTTTTTTATAATGATTCAAACATTTTTTGCTAAGAAGATCGGCATGACCAGTAAATATACGACAAGTGGAGCTCAGGTCGGGTCTACTGTTTTGCAGGTACTACCTACAAGGGTGCTAGACATGAGGACCGTTGAGAGGCATAAATATAATGCCGTAAGACTCAAGGTTCAAGATTCAAGACTCAAGAAGAAAGAGTTTGTAAAAGAGGTTAGGATGGATGAAACGATAGAGGCTGGAACTGAGCTGAATGTGGCCGAGATAGTCCAAGTAGGGGACAAAATAAGCGTAAGTGGAATCACCAAGGGGCATGGGTTTGCGGGAGCGGTCAAAAGACACGGATTCCGCGGCGGTCCGCGAACTCACGGTCAGTCTGACCGAGAAAGAGCCCCGGGATCGTCTGGGTCTACTACTACTCCAGGGCGGGTCTATAAGGGCAAGAGGAGAGCTGGACACATGGGAGTGGACAAAGTCATGATCAAGAATCTAAAAGTGTTGGAAGTAGACGCTGAGAAAAAGACCGTGACTATCTCCGGATCAGTACCAGGGGCAAATAGATACACAATATTAACTATCAAAAAACTCGCATGAGCACCGCAAATTCTATAACTATTGATGGAAAAGCCGGAGAGAAAGTCACTCTACCCAAGGCTGTATTTGGCGTAAAGGGAAGACCAGCACTCGTCGCTCAAGCGGTACGCACTCACCTATCCAATCAAAGAAGTGCATCGGCTAAGACAAAGACAAGAGCTGAGGTGTCTAAAACTACCGCCAAGATGTACCGCCAAAAAGGCACAGGCCGAGCCAGACACGGATCCTACGCTGCGCCAATATTTGTAGGCGGAGGCATCGCTTTTGGTCCCGACGGCAGACAAAACCACAAAATGAGTTTACCTAAGTCGATGGGCAGGCTGGCACTGCTGGCTGCTCTGAACCAAAAAGCAGAGGCAAAACAAGTATTTGTCCTGACGGACGTAAATAAAATCAAAAAAACTAGTGATGTAAAAGGGCTTTCGGGAAGAAAACTGGTCGTACTGGCCACGGATCAAGTAAAAACAGGAGTATATCTGCGGAATCTGGATCGTGTAAACGTCAGGATCGCTTCACAAATAAATGCCTACCACATTTTTTCGCACCCGACTATTTATTTCACTCCCGAGGCTCTTTCTGAACTAAATAAAAAATATGTCTAATCTAATCCGACCAGTAATCACTGAGAAAACTACCAAACTCACTCATGAGAGTAGGTTTGTGTTCTTGGTAAATCCCGATGCCAATAAAACCCAGGTCAAAAACGATGTACAAAAAGAGTTTGGAGTAAAAGTGCTAAAAGTACAAACAATTACTGTGCCTGGTAAGGCCTACAGGACTGGGAAAAGATGGATATACAGGCAAAAGTCTAATATGAAGAAAGCGATTGTTACTTTGGAAAAAGGTCAAAAGATTGATCTTTTTGATGTGAAATAACCGTGGCCCTCAAACTTTACAAACCGGTAACTGCAGGCTTGAGGTTTTCCTCGACTCTGGATTACTCTGATCTACACAGCAAGAGACCCGAGAAGAGACTGATTCGAATTCTCAAAAAAAATTCGGGACGAAACTCGAGTGGAGTAGTCACTACCCGCCACCAAGGTGGAAGACAAAAGAGATTTTTGCGCACAATCGACTGGAAGAGAGATAAGAAGGATGTGATCGGAAAGGTCGTGGCTTTTGAGTATGATCCAAACCGCACGGCCAATCTGGCTTTGATCCAATATTCTGATGGAGACCGTCGATATATTTTGTCTGTAGAAGGTATGAAGATCGGACAGGTAGTTGTGTCTTCTAAAGATGCTCCGTTGACACTCGGCAACACCCTGCCTTTGGCCAATATTCCGGTCGGAACTGCAGTCCATTCTCTGGAGATTGTTCCTGGCAAAGGAGGACAAATGGTAAGAGGAGCTGGAGGAGCTGCCACAGTCATGGGTTTTGAAGAAGCCTACGCTCTGGTAAAATTGCCTTCTGGCGAGATTCGCAGATTTGCACTCGATGCCCGAGCCACGATAGGTCAGGTCGGAACAGTCGATTGGAAAAATATCAATTTTGGCAAGGCTGGCCGAAGGAGACTCATGGGTATCCGTCCTACTGTTCGTGGAACCGCACAAAACCCGAAAAGTCATCCTCACGGCGGTGGGGAAGGACGGTCTGGTGAAGGCATGCATCCAAAGACGCCTTGGGGCAAGTCGGCTCGCGGAAATCGCACTAGAAATAGATATAAGTACTCTGCACATTTATTAGTCCAGAGGAGAAAATCATAAACTATGAGTAGATCAAGCAAAAAAGGACCATTGGTAAACGATAGGCTACTCGCCAAGATTGCCCGCATGGGTAATGGTAAGAAGTCGCCGATCAAAACATGGGCGAGAGCATCACAGATCTCTCCTGAATTTGTCGGACATACATTTTTGGTTCATACCGGCAACAAATTTGCGGAGGTCTTTATCTCCGAAACGATGGTCGGTCATAGGCTAGGTGAATTTGCCCCGACGAGAACCTTTAGAGGCCATGGAGCAATAGTTAAACGAACTATGGATAAGACCTAAAAATATGAATACTGTAACAGCCAAAGCCAGCTTTGTGAAAAATAGTCCCAGAAAACTGAGGCTAATTACTGACGCCGTAAGCGGGATCAAAGATCCCAACGTGGCGGTCTCATATCTAAAAGCCTTGCCCCAGGCTGCAGCCAGACCAATCCTAAATCTGTTTTTACAAGCTTTGGGAAATGCCAAAAACAATTTTAAGCTGTCGCCTGCTGATATGAGTGTCAAGACACTGGTGGTACACGAAGGTCCGAGAGGGGCCAAAAAAATGGATATTCACGCACACGGAGCTAGATTTGATCGCGGTGTGAGACGCAAGAGACTGTCACATGTGACATTGGAATTAATTACAAAAGAGCAAAATAAGGAGCCAAATGGGTCAGAAAGTTAATCCTATTGCTTATCGTCTACCGCTGTCTTCCACCACAGCTTGGAAGTCACGCTGGTTTTCGACAAATCACAAAAAGTATATCGACTATCTAGACGCGGACTTGAAACTGCGAAAGGCCCTTATGAAAAGACTGGCCATGGCAGGAGTCGCGAGAGTCGAAATCGAAAGATCTTTGCGAAGCATGAAAATCATTATCTTTGTGGCCAGACCCGGAATCGTGATCGGTCGCGGAGGAAGTGGGCTCGAGGAGCTAAAGAAATTTATAAACAAAACTTTGGGAGTCGACTTGAAAGCTAAGAACAATCCTAAGATTGATATGCAAGTAGAAGAGATAAAAGCACCTGATCAATCGGCATATCTGGTGGCCATGAAAATAGTCGAGCAACTGGAAAAAAGAATTCCAGCTCGAAGAGTCGCGGTAAAAGCCATGGAAAGAACCATGCAAGCCCAAGCCCTGGGAATCAAAGTACTTTTGTCGGGACGAGTAAACGGAGCCGAGATCTCAAGACGAGAGCTGTATAAACAAGGCTCAGTCCCCTTGCAGACATTGCGCGCTGACGTGGATTATGCCCATGTGCCGGCACTGACTCGCTCAGGATATGTAGGAGTTAAAGTCTGGATCCATAGAGGAGAAAAAAATGCTACAACCTAAAAGACAAAAATATAGAAAGCAATTTAGAGGCCAGATGCCAGGCTTGTCCTTGCGCGGATCTGACGTGAGTTTTGGGGAATATGGGCTCAAATCTCTGGGACGAGGCTGGGTCTCTTCTCGCCAGATTGAATCTGCCAGAAAAGCCATCTCCCGCTATGCCCAAAGAGGCGGAAAAGTGTGGATCCGGATTTTCCCTGATAAGCCAGTCACAAAAAAGGCCCTGGGAACCCGCATGGGCTCGGGAAAGGGCGATATTCACGAATATGTGGCAGTGGTGCGCCCGGGACAAATATTGTTCGAAATAGCAGGAGTAGACAAGATTGCCGCTACGACGGCTTTTTTGCGAGCGGCAGCCAAATTACCTCTTGATGTCAAACTAGTTAGTAAAAACTAAAATATATGGCTAAAAAAACAAAAAATGTAGAACTGCCGATTGCGGAGATGTCTGTCGCTGAACTTTCGGCCAAGGCTCTCGAAATCCGAACCAAAATCGCAAAAACTCAGTTACTTATCAGATCCGGTAAGTCTAGAAATACTCGCGAAGTATTCACTTTGCGAAAAGACTTAGCCCGGGTTTTAGTGGTAAAATCGGCCAAATCATGAAGATAATCACGGGAAAAGTTGTCTCGGATAAAATGCAAAACACCGTCGTCGTCGAGACTACGAGATTTGCATCGCACCCACTATATCGTAAGCGCATCCGCAAGACGGCAAAGTTTCATGCTCATAACGAAATGGGGGCAAAAACTGGTGACACAGTCAAAATCGCCGAAATCAGACCTATGAGCAAGACAAAAAACTGGAAAGTTATCGAGATTGCTAAATAACTATGGTACAGCTACGCACAATATTAGTCCCTGCAGATAATTCCGGCGCCAAGAAGCTGAAGCTGATTCACGTCGTAGGCTCTACGGGAAAAGTCTTTGCCCGAGTGGGAGACGTAGTCACGGCGGTCGTGGACCAAGCTGATCCAAATGGAGCAGTCAAAGATTCGGAGATCGTCAAGGCTGTGATCGTGCGAACTCGCAAAGAAATGCGCAGAAAAGATGGAAGCTATATCCGCTTTGATGACAACGCCGCGGTCATAATCGATCCTAAATCAGGCGATCCTAGGGGAAGTAGAATATTTGGTCCCATTGCTCGCGAAGTGAAAGAAGCCGGTTATTCAAAAATCGCCAGTCTGGCACCAGAAGTATTATGAAAATCAAAAAAGGTGACACAGTCGTAATGCTAGCCGGTAAAGACCGCGGCCGTGAGGCTAAAGTCGAAAAGGTTTTGGTAAAAGAAAACCGTTTACTTTTGCCCGGACTAAACCAATATAAAAAGCATAGAAAACCCGCCCAGGGCCAGCCCGGAGAGATCGTAACTCTGTCTCGTCCGGTGACTGTTTCTAAAGTGGCACTAGTGTGCCCAAAATGTAAGAAACCTACTCGAGTAGGCTACAGCATAACCGGAGACAAAAAGTCACGAATTTGTCGCAAATGTAAAGCTAATATTGACTAACTATGAACTTACAACAAACATATAAAGAAACAGTCGTGCCAGCAATGGTGACCGAATTTGGCATCGAAAACGCCATGGCTGTGCCAAAGGTCACAAGAGTGGTCGTAAACATCGGCATGAAGGAAGCCGCCCACGACAAGTCCGCTTTGGAAAAGACCACGGCGTGGCTTGCTGACATTACTGGACAAAAACCCAAGCAGGCCCGAGCCAAGAAGTCTATCGCGAACTTTAAGCTGCGCGAAGGAGATATCGTAGGCCTGACTGTGACTCTACGCGGCAAGAGAATGTATGACTTTATGCTAAAATTGTTTTCCGTTGTCCTGCCTCGGGTAAGAGACTTCCACGGAGTGTCCACGACCGCTTTTGACAAAAAGGGCAACTATACATTGGGACTATCTGAACAAATCGTCTTCCCTGAAATCGAGTACGGCAAGATTGATAAAATCAGGGGTCTGGAAATCACTTTTGTGAATACAGCGGGCGACCCTATAAAAGCAAAAAGAATGCTGGAGTTATTTGGCATGCCTTTTAAGAAAGAGGAAAAGTAAAATGGCTAAAACATCTAAAATAGTCAAACAAACCAAAGGATACGTCAAGTATGCGGTGCAATACCGAAACAGATGTAGCCAATGCGGAAGACCCAGAGGTTTTCTTCGCATGTTTGGCCTATGTAGACTGTGTTTTAGAGAGTTAGCAAATAAGGGCGAATTGCCCGGAGTAAAAAAAGCATCATGGTAAATGATCATCTATCAGATTTGATTGCCCGCGTGAAGAACGGTTATCACGCCCAAAGAGAAGAAATCGTGGTCAATGCTACAAAAACGGTCGAGTCGGTGCTCTCAGTACTTGCCAAAAACAAATACATCGAGACAGCCACTCGAGAGGGCAAAGAAATAAAAGTGAAGCTGAGATATGAAGGCGGAAAACCGGCCGTGATGGGTATCCAAAGAATGAGTAAGCCTGGGGCTAGATATTATCTTTCGGTCTCTGAACTGCCAAGAGTATGGGGAGGCTTGGGAATAAATATCGTATCCACGTCTAAAGGAATCATGGATGGTAAACAAGCCAAAAAGATTAAACAAGGCGGCGAGCTGATCGCCCAAGTGTGGTAAATATGTCTAAAATTGCAAAAAAACCGATCGTAATCCCATCTGGAGTAGATTTGACTCAGAGTGGCCTAGTGGTAAGTGTCAAAGGACCGAAAGGCACTTTGGAATTTACTCTGCCTGAGCGAGTAAAAGTAGTCGCTTCTGAAGGAAAAGTCCAGGTGACGGCTGCGGATGAATTTAGTACAAACCTGTCTGGCATGACTCGCTCAATACTGGCTAACATGGTCACCGGAGTAAGTACTGGCTGGAGTAAAACGCTAGAACTGACTGGAACTGGATACCGAGCCAATGTGGCCGGAGACTCTTTGCAACTAGCTTTAGGCTTTTCTCATCCAGTAGTTGTAAAGGCTCCAACTGGGGTTACGTTTGAGGTTAAGGATACTAAGATTACAATAAAGGGAGCCGATAGGGTGATTGTGGGCGAAGTAGCTGCTAAAATCAGAGCCTGGAAACCGGCTGACCCGTACAAGATCAAAGGGTTGAAATACGAAGGTGAAGTTATCATCAAGAAAGCTGGAAAAGCCGCCAAAGCTGGAGGCACAGCTAGCAAATAAAAATATGAGTAAAGCCACAGTAAATAGACACAGTACCAATAAAGCTCGTAGAGCTCTGCGGGTGAGGTCTAAGATCGCCTTGAGTAAGCCAGTGCACAGACTGACTGTTCACAAGTCAAATAAATACATTTTTGCCCAGATAGTGGACCAAGCTGGAAAAGCAATCTCTGGTCTACGCGGCAAGACGGCTGAGACCGTCGGGTCTGGTATTGCTGACTTGGGTATCAAAAAAGGAGTCTCTGAGATCGTCTTTGATCGCGGCCAATATAGGTATCACGGAGTAGTAAAGAAGTTAGCTGAAGCCGCACGCGAGGCGGGACTAAAATTCTAAACATATGTATATAAGACCGACACCAGAACCGAAAGAATTTGAGGAAAAGATGGTCCAGATCAATCGGATCTCAAAGAAGACCAAAGGTGGCAATAAAATGCGATTTGCGGCCCTGATGGTCATTGGCAATAAAAAGGGCCAAGTAGGAGTGGGCCTCGGGAAAGCGGCTGATGTATCTACGGCTATGAAAAAAGGTGTGAATGCGGCTTCAAAACAACTGTTTACCGTCCCCATGCACGGCACGACCATCCCACACGAGGTTAGAGTAAAGTTTGGGGCCTCGCGCATACTTTTGAAACCGGCTCCGGCTGGATCTGGAGTAATCGCTGGAGGATCAATCCGAGCTGTCGTAGAAGCCGCAGGGATTCGCGATGTAGTGGGCAAAATCCTGGGAACAAACAATAAAATAGGCAATGTGTACGCCACAGTAAATGCTTTAAAAATGTTAAAGGTGAGAAGTTGAATTTATGAATCTTGTCAAAATCGTAAACAGACCTGCCAAAAGAGTGGGTCGAGGTATTGGCTCGGGTAAGGGCGGACATACGAGCACCCGTGGTTCAAAGGGACAAAAAGCTCGCGGAAAAGTAAAGATTGGTTTTGAGGGAACAAAGTTCAAAAAATCCCTAATCAAAAGATTACCAAAACTCCGAGGCAGGGGTAAATTTAAGCCGTGGGGAACAGACGTCGTGGCTTTGGACATAACCAGGTTTGCCACTTGGCCCGCAAAACTTGTAGTGACCAATGAAAAACTACGAGAATTGGGCTGGATCTCGCAAAAGTCTGAGGGCAAGATCGTGGGAAACAAAAAAATAGAAAATGTCCTGAACGTTAAGATCGCGACCTCTGCCAATGTCGCCAAGATTGTCGAAGACAGCGGTGGTACAATCGAAACTGCATGAACCGATTTTTTGAATTTTTAAGACAAATCTGGAGCACAAAAGAACTGAGACGGAAATTGCTTTTGACCGCGGGCATCCTCCTGGTATATAGACTAGTGGCCCACATTCCGGTGAACGGGATCGACAGGTCGGCTTTGGCACAGCTGTTTTCTGGCAACCAATTTCTGGGGTTGTTGGACATATTTTCAGGAGGAACGTTGGCTAATTTTTCACTGGCGGCCCTAGGACTGGGGCCTTACATCAATGCATCGATCATGATGCAACTTTTGACCGTGATTTTTCCTAAGCTCGAAGAAATGCAAAAAGAGGGTGAGTATGGCCGAGAGATCATGAACCAGTACACCAGACTCATTACGGTACCGATTGCCATATTGCAGGGAATTGGCATGTATTTCCTGCTGCATGGGCAGGGGGTCGTCGGATCATTGGATCCGATTGGAATGGTGACACTCTTGGCAACACTTACTGCTGGAACCATGCTCACGGTATGGATGGGAGAGCTGATAACTGAATACGGGATCGGTAATGGAATAAGTCTACTAATATTCGCAGGAATCGTGGGGAGATTGCCGATTTTAGCCACACAGACTCTGTCTACTTTGGATACCATGAATCCTGTTAATCTGGTGGTATTTGGGATCGTGGGTCTGATCGTGGTGGCGGGAGTCGTATTTATGAACGAAGCCTCCAGAAACATCGTAGTGCAATATGCTAGACGGGTCACGGCCGGTAATGGAGCGGGCTCGGCCGTCACTCACCTACCACTTCGTGTGAACCAAGCTGGAGTCATCCCGATAATCTTTGCGGTCTCTTTGGTTTTACTGCCTACCATGCTTGGACAATTTTTGTCCCGGGTGCCAAATCCGCAAATTGCCCAGGCCTCCGCTGCTCTGGTAAACATCATGAAGCCCGATGGACTGGTGTATACCCTAGTCTATTTTGCCTTGGTGGTTGGGTTTACATACTTTTATACTGGGGTGGTTTTCAATCCGGAAAAAATCTCAGACGATCTAAAAAAATACGGAGGATTTATCCCAGGCATCCGACCTGGAGCTGCCACAGCCGCTTATCTGAGCGCGGTCTTAAACAGGATTACTCTGGCGGGAGCCTTGTTTTTGGGATTGATTGCGATTTTGCCTTCTCTGGCACAAGCCCTATTCTCTACTCCGTCTTTGTCTATTGGAGGCACGGGAATTTTGATTGTGGTCTCTGTCGTGTTGGAGACCACGAAATCGCTTCAGTCGCAACTGTTGTCTCGAAGCTACGACGTGTTTGTATGAACCTCTTGATTCTGGGACCGCAGGGGTCGGGTAAGGGAACTCAGGCACAACTCCTTTCTGATAAATACGGTTTTTATCATTTGGAGATGGGAAATATTTTGCGCAGCATTTCTAAGTCTAAAAATAAACACGCTGATGTGATTGCTAACTCTATCAATACCGGAAATCTCGTGCCTGACGAATATGTGAGACTGATCGCCTGGGACCACATCAACCAATACCATTCGTCGGTAAAGGGATTTATCTTTGAGGGATATCCGAGAAGCCTGGCTCAATATGAACACGTCGAAGAAATGCTACGAAAATTTGGGGATCGAATAAATAAAGTGATAGTGGTGGAAATATCGGAAGAAGAAACTATCAAAAGACTGTCTAGCAGACTGACTTGTGTGAGATGTGGCCGAGTGTACAACACAATTACGGCTCCCCCGCCAGAGCTGGGTACTTGTGAATGCGGAGGTGAGCTGACACTGCGGGAAGATGATAAACCGGAGGCAATCAAAAGACGACTGCAGATCTACAGAACCCAAACAGCCCAAATCATAGATAGAGCGAGACAGGAAGGGATGTTATTGGAAATAGATGGCGAGCGGCCAATCGAGACTATTCACTTGGACATAGTGCGGGCGTTGGGATTATGAAAAAGTTGGATTTTAAGACACCGGTTGAGATAAAGATCATGGCTGAGGGTGGGGCAAAACTAGCAGTTGTACGTGACAGTCTGGCCGCAGCAGTGAAAGCGGGGATGACGGGAGTCGAACTGGACTCACTGGCTGACATTTTGATAAATCAAAGTGGGGGAAAAGCGTCATTTAAGATGGTGCCGGGATACCATCACTCGACCTGCATAAACGTAAATGAGGAAGTGGTGCACTCAATACCCACCAGTAGAGCGTTTGAAGCCGGAGACATAATCGGAATTGATGTGGGAATCTATTATAAGGGCTTTCACACAGACACGGCGGTAACAGTGGCTGTAAATTCAAAGTCCGAAATCCTAAACTCTAAAAATGACAAATTTTTGCAAGCTGGGAGAATGGCTGTGAAAAACGCGATTAAACAGGCTAAGGCGGGTAAACGGGTGGCCGACCTGTCTGCCCAGATGCAAAAGGCCATAGAAGGAGTAGGATACTCAGTTGTTAGATCACTGACTGGGCACGGAGTGGGGCGGGAACTACATGAGGACCCGGCCATCCCCGGCTTTGTGTCAGGCCGGTATGAAGACTCCTTGGAGCTGGTAGTCGGCATGGTTTTAGCCATAGAAATCATGTATAACGAGGGAGTCGCTGAGATAGGATACAAAAACCGCGATGGTTGGACTTTAATTACTGCCGATGGTAAAATATCTGGGCTGTTTGAGGAGACTGTAGCGATCACTTCTGCCGGTCCGATTGTCCTTACCCAAACGCACTAGATGAATCAAGGAATGATAATTTGTGAAGGATTTGTGGAGGAAAATTTGCCCAACACCACATTTCGGGTGCAAATTACCGTTTGCCGCGATAATCCTACTCTCGTGTCCCAGACAGTTCTCTGTCATCTGGCAGGAAAGATGAGAATGAACTGGGTGAGACTACTACCAGGCGATCGGGTGAAACTAGA
>CAYHIN010000003.1:17722-36661 GCA_964356705.1 uncultured Gammaproteobacteria bacterium | reverse complement strand
CCGGTGGGAATGGGTTCGGCACAAACTACCAAAGTGTCTAGGGGATCCCCGTCTTCATCGAGAGTCTGGGGGATAAAACCATAATTTGTGGGCTTGGGAAATACAGATGGTTCGACTCGGTCGATCTCAAAAGTACAAAGCTTTGAGTTGTACTCTATCTTAAGAATTGAACCTTCGGGAATTTCGATGACTGTGTTTACCCAACCTGCGTCAATGTCTCCGGGAGTGAGAATTTTGTTGAAGTCCATAAGGTGATTTTAAGTCCAATAGGACAGATAGGTCAAATAGGACAAATAATTAACTAACGAATGTTAGGGCGTGGCCGATCTTGCCGGCGCGGCCAGTGCGACCGATACGATGAATATAATCTTCGTAGTTTTCGGGAAGATCGTAGTTGATGACGTGAGATACGTTATCTATATCTAGTCCCCTACTGGCGACGTCGGTTGCTAGTAAAATTTTGATAAAGTTTTGCTTGAAATTGCGCAGGATGGTCTGTCTTTGGCTCTGGGACTTATTGCTGTGAATCACTCCGACTTTGAAGCCGCGAGCGACTAACTCTTCGTGCAGTTTGTTTAGTCCATGCTTGGTGCGGCCAAAAATGAGGACCTTTTGGAACTCACTTTTGACGAGCAAGTCATGGAGCAGTTCGAGCTTTTTGGCACCCATTCCAACTTTAATGACATTTTGGTGGACGTTTTCTGACGTATCTTGCTTTTTTATACTGACGGTCACGGGATTGTAGACAAATTTGTCCAGGATAGTCTTTACCTTGGGAGACATGGTAGCTGAGAAAAAGAGTGATTGTCTCTGGTGTGGGAGCAAGGAGACAAAATACTCGACGTCATTTATAAAACCGATATCAACCATGAGATCTACTTCATCCAAGACAAAAGTGGAAAACTGGCCCAGGCCTAAAATATTTTGCTGAATGAGATCTTTGATGCGACCAGGAGTGCCTATCACTACATTTGGGTTTCTCCTCAAGTTATATATCTGATTTTGAATGGGAGCTCCGCCTATGGCCACAGTGGAGAATACTTTGAGGCCAAAAGCAAACTTGCGAAACTCATCGTCTATTTGTAAAGCTAGTTCACGGGTAGGGGCCAAGATGATGGCTTTTTGTTTTCTATCTTTGAGGATTTTGTCTAGAATCGGAATCAAGAAAGCTGCAGTCTTGCCGGTACCGGTATTTGCCAAGCCAATCACATCACGGCCGTCTAATATAGGTTGGATGGCTTGATCTTGGATGGGAGTAAGTTCGGCATAGTTGCGAGTCTTGATAGTGGCTTTGAGCTCAGGACTGATATCAAATGTGTCAAATGTATGAGTGGGTGTATAGATCTCTTGCTCGGGCGTGTTGAGGCTGGCTGTTCTGACGAACATAGAAGGATCGCGACCTTCCAACTTGGAGATCCGTCTTTGTCCCCCTCTGGGTCTTATATAGGGCTGGTAGGGACCCCGGCCTTGAGGACCACGAGAAGGAGTGCTGTGTCTGTTTCGATACTTGAACATTGTGCTTAATCCAAGTCACAATCAAGAAGGGTAAAATCCGTTTCTTTTGCTACTTAAATCAGAGGTTATTATAACAGAAAATCTGATAAAAAGATAGGACTATAGGATATCTTAGAAAGGTAGTATGGAACCGGTCTGTGTATAAGTCCAATACATATAAGCCACAAAAACTGTGGGAACCATATAGATAACTTTTAACCACCACTTATCTGCATGTTTTGCTGAATATAATCCTGCGAGAGTGGTGATTGTGATTGGTCCCCAAACTATGATTAGTTCTTCTATGGCATTCATTCTGGATAACTCAGTGAAAATGCCGTTTTTCCAAACAAACAGAAACGAAATAAAGAAGCCGACAAAAGGTGCTAGGTATGAGAGGAAAAAATAAGCAATTGTTTTGAAAATTGTGGCGAATAGATTTTTCATAGTGATCCTGGCCCGAGGTAATTGAGCTCAAAATGGGAGTTTGATGAATAAATTGCAAAAAGACCCCCGTTTCTACTGGCAAAGAAGACATTGGAATTTGGGGATGAAGTTATATCGAAAAAAGAATCCTGAGTTTGTACTGAGATGGGAGATTTGTTTTCTGACGCGTTGTGCCGATATATATAAGAGAGCTCGATTTTTTGATCGGTAAATCCTGAGAGAACAAATTGAGAAGGAGACTGCAGACGTGCGTCCGTAAGTTGGGTATCTATTTCGAAATAAGAATATTTTTCAAGTGAGTTTGGATTTATGCCGACTACTTTTGACTTATCAACTCCGTATTCGTAGCTGATACCATATATTAGGCTACCGTCCCATCCAAGATATCTTATGCCTGAGACATAGGACGAGTTTCCTAAGTCTGTCAGTACCGTGGTCTGAAGATTTAGTACACTATTTGACGATCCTTCCTGGTATCCAATCGTTAATAAAACATGTTGATTGTCTGGAGAGAAAACAGGTTTAAGAAAGGCGTATAAGTCATGACCAAACTTTTCTGAGGTGTACACTTTTTTGATTTGATCGGTGGATATGGTGTAGATATATACCGAATCGGAAGTGGTGATTGCGAGCAGACTGCCATCGTTTGAAAAGGCCAGATCTCTTAACTGAGAAGTGTAATCTCCGTTAGTCGAGTAAGTGAGACTAAGTATTTCTTTGTCGATTCCTCTGGATATTAAGTGGACAGATGAGGGTTCTATACGTTTGTTTTTGAGATGCTCCTGTATGACCTCACCCTTTATGAAAGCAATTTTGTCTGTGTAAGTGTGATAAGCAACTTTGGAGACTGAGCCGTTGGTTTGGGTAATCTGCTTTGCAGTCTCGGGTGAAGATTGGGTCCAAATATCGTTGTTAATCATATAAGCAACCTTGGGATATGAGAAAGTAGATTTAATGGGAGGCAGGGTAATAGTCGGGACACGGGAGGGACGTGGAGCCGTTTCTGTAGTGGGTTGGAGAAGTCTCGTTTGAGTTGGGAGGGCAGAGTTGGGATTTGGAACACTAATTATTTTCTGAGAAAAACGACCGGTAAAAAAAGCTAGTAGTACAGCCAAAATTGCTCCTGAATAAATGAGCATGGACCTTATGGGATAAGACTTCTTGGGAGGGATGATAATCTCTGGTTCCATGCTGTAAGTTTAGCAGGTTAGATATCGAGATTTGCGCTTCTGGCGTGGGTGGTGATGAATTTTTTCCTGGGTGGGACTTCGTCACCCATCAGGGTCGAAAAGACGTGGTCGGCTTCGGCTGCATCGGCCACATTTACTTTTTTTAGGATCCGATTGGCGGGATTCATGGTCGTGGTCCAGAGCTCTTCGGCGTTCATCTCACCTAGACCTTTGTAGCGCTGGAGATTGAACTTTTGACCGGGAAATTTGGCCAGAGTGGCATCTTTTTGGGCATCGGAATATACATAAAATTCTTGTTTGGCGACTTCGACTTTGTACAGAGGAGGTTGGGCCAGATATAGATGCCCGCCAGATACTATGTATGGTAAGTGACGATAGAAGAAGGTCATGAGGAGACAGGCAATGTGCGAGCCGTCTACATCGGCATCAGTCATGATGATGACCCGGTGATACCGAAGCTTGGCGGTGTTCACCGTGTCGCCGATGCCCATGCCCAGAGCAATGGTCAGTGACTTGAGCTCTTCGAAAGCAATCACTTTGTCCAGTTGAGCGCGCTCGGTATTTAGAACCTTACCTCGCAGAGGTAAAATAGCTTGGAACTTGCGATCGCGACCATTTTTGGCACTGCCGCCGGCTGATTGTCCCTCGACCAGATATAGCTCACACTCGGCTGGATCGCGGGACTGACAATCGGCCAGCTTGCCTGGCAAGGTCATACCCTCGAGGGCGCCTTTTCGTAAGACGGCATCTTTGGCGGCTCTGGCTGCCAAACGAGCACGGGCTGCGAGAGTAACTTTTTCGATGACGCGCCTGGCCTCTGAGGGATTTTCCTCAAAATAAGTATCTAGAGTCTCTTTGATGGCGGTATTTACGTAACCTTGGACCTCGGCATTGTTTAATTTGGCTTTGGTCTGGGACTCGAACTGGATCTGCTGAGTGGGCATCTTGATATTGATGACGGCAGTCAATCCCTCGCGGGTGTCTTCGCCGGTCAAGCCCTCCCCGTCTTTTACAAAGCCGGCTTTTTTTGCATAATCATTGATGGCACGAGTGAGGGCAATACGAAATCCTGTAACGTGGGTGCCGCCGTCATAGGTGACGACGGTGTTTACAAATGATTGGAGGACCTCGTTGAAACTGTCGGTGTACTGAATGGCAGCTTCGATGCCAACTCCCTCGATAGTTTTTTCGACAAAAATGGGTACAGTAAGGGATTTTTTGTCACGATTGAGATGGGACACCAAAGATTTAATACCGCCTTCAAAATAAAATTGTTTGGAAACTTTAGTGCGCTCGTCTGAGAAATAAAAGTGGAGCCCGGCAATCAAATAAGCCAAGTTTCTAACTGTGCCTTCGATATGTTTTGCATCCCAGGTAACGGTCGTAAACATGGTTTTGTCCGGAAGAAATCTAGTAAATGTGCCGGTTTTTAAGTTTTGACCTGCTTCTGAAGTTTTGGTTGTCGTCACATCGCCTTTGGGGACACCGACCTTGTACTCTTGGAAATAAATCTTGTCGTCGCGCCTGACCTCGACTCGGGTGCGTTCTGACAAGGCATTGATGACTGAGGCGCCGACTCCGTGTAGACCACCTGAGACTTTGTATGCGCTCTCGGAAAATTTGCCTCCGGCGTGGAGCTTGGTCATGGCGAGCTCTAGAGCTGACACTCCTGACTTGTGCAAGTCTACCGGAATACCGCGACCTTCGTCTTGAACTGAGAGAGATCCATCAGTGTGAATGGTGACCCAGATCTTTTTGCCGAAACCTGCTAAAGCCTCGTCCACACTGTTTGTAACAAGCTCGTAGGCTAGATGATGCAAGCCTTTTTCACCGGTGTCTCCTATATACATGCCTGGGCGCTTTCGGACTGGTTCTAGACCTTCGAGGACCTGGATATCTTGGGCTGAGTAGGAAGGAGTTTTGGTGGCCATGCGAAAGGAATAATAACAGGCCGAGATGCATGGTTCAATGACTTGTAGTAGTAGTAATTTACATAGTTGTAACGGTCGTTACAAGTGTGTAAATTGTGTAGCTAGGTAATTTAAAATTAAGCGGAGGGAGCAGTTGGATTTGAGATAGATGCGGGCTTGGGAGATTAGATTGTATATTTTTTCTGGATCCTTCGCTGCTCTCAGGATGACTTGTGAGTGCAAATAGAGTTCGAATTGATTGAGGAAGTCGAGAGCTGATCTACGATCGAAGTTGGCGCTGTCCAATATCTCGAGGCGCTCGCCTGCTGAAGAGGAGGATAGTAGTTTTTCTATATAAGACATATAGGTCGCATTGGACATATAAGTCGTATGTTGCGGACTAATGATCTGACACCTAGATAGGATAGTCGGGAGAAGTGAATCGGGCTGGGAGGTGACGAGATAAATCTGTGAATCACCGGGTGGCTCCTCGAGGGTTTTTAGTATGGCTTGCTGGGCTGGCAAAGTCAGAAGATGGGCGTCGTGGAGAATCACGATATTTTTTTTGCCACCACTTGGTTTTTTGGATAAAAAGTTTTGCAGGGACCTGACTTCATCGATACCGATGGATGTCTCAGGAACAATATGCAGATGATACTGATCCATGGGAAAGTTTTGTGTATTAACGATAAAGGAGTGCATTTGTTACAATGATTATATGATGCCTGCCCAGAGCTCGGATAGTTTGTTGGGGATACTTGCGACTTTGGTCGAGGGGAAGCTGCTTACCAAATCTCAGGCTGATCAAGCAAGGGAAGAGTTTGTGAATCGAGGCTTGGCGATTGATGAGTATCTGATCGAAAAAAAACTGATTTCAAAACAGGATTGGACAAAAGCCAGGGCGAAGTTTTTTGGGATCCCCTATGTAAGTATTTCTGATCAAGCTTCTTCTCCTGTGGCCTTGGGGTATGTGGATCGGGCGGTAGCAACCCGTTTTTTGCTGGTTCCGTTCAATTATTCACCCGCTACAAATGAACTGGAAGTGGCGATGGCGAATCCTTTGGATTTACCGGCAATTGAGTTTATAGAGAAAAAATCTGGAGTGAAGGTAAAGGCGTTTGCAGCAGACGCCGATTTGGTAAAGGAAGCGCTGGATTTAAGATACCAGCAAAGTTTGTCTACGGAAGTGACGGCGGCTCTAAAAGAAGCGGGGGGGGCAGGTAACGTAGAGATAAAAACGGTAAATGTGCGCAGAGTAAACGAGCTGATTAAAGAGGCGCCAATTGCCAAGATTGTGACGACGGTCTTGGAATTTGCTGCTAAATCGCGAGCTTCTGATGTACATATAGAACCTCTGGAGGATAGAACGAGGGTTCGATATAGGATCGATGGTATCTTGCACGAAAAACTCGTATTGCCCAGAAAGATTCATGACGCGCTGATTTCAAGAATTAAGATATTATCTGACTTGAAAATAGACGAGAGAAGAATTCCCCAAGACGGGAGATTTAATTTTCAGACGGACACCGAGGAGATCGATCTGCGGGTGTCAACGCTTCCCACTGTGTTTGGTGAAAAGATTGTGATGAGGCTTTTGAAAAAAACTGGCGTGGTTCCCACTCTGCAAGAGTTGGGACTACGAGGAAGGGCTTTGAAGAATTTGGAGGAAAACATTTTACGGCCACATGGAATTATTTTGGTAACTGGACCGACGGGATCTGGAAAGACCACCACTTTGTACTCTGTGTTGTCGAAGATAAACACGACAAAAGTGAACGTGGTTACGTTGGAAGATCCAGTGGAGTATCAGATTGCAGGAGTGAACCAGGTCCAGATTAATCCGCAGGCGGGGCTGACATTTGCCTCCGGACTCAGGTCTTTTTTGCGTCAAGACCCCAACGTTATTATGGTAGGAGAAATCCGAGATCAAGAGACTGCCGATCTGGCTGTGCAGGCATCTCTGACTGGTCATCTTGTATTTTCAACCCTACATACAAATTCGGCGTCGGGAGCACTGCCTAGACTTCTGGACATGCGCGCCGAGCCTTACTTACTAGCATCTACGATTACTGCGATAGTAGGTCAGAGAGTCGTTCGAAAGATCTGTGACGTATGTAGGGGTTCGTATGTACCAGTAGAAGCGGTAATTAGAGAGATGAAAGGTTTGCTCGGTAAATTGTGGACAATCGATGATACGAAAGCCCTCTTTTTTAAGGGGGGCGGTTGTGAAGAATGTGGTGGCACCGGATATAAAGGAAGAGTAGGAATCTTTGAGGTGTTGCCCGTGAGCGAGAAGGTGGGAAGAAAACTACTTGAGAGGTCTCCTGCCTTGGAGATTGAAAAAATTGCGGTAGAAGAGGGTATGATTACTATGAAACAGGATGGATATATGAAAGTGATTGAGGGAGTTACTACGATTGAGGAGGTGCTGCGAGTGGCGCAGGAATAATGATTATGACAATACAGGAACTACTGACTTACGCGTTGGATAAAAAGGCTTCCGATTTGCATTTGGTGGTTGGCTCACAACCGATAGTGCGGATTGATGGAGAATTGGTATCTATTCCTGCAACTGAAATATTGGATCAAAAAACAGTTGAGTCTTTGATGATGGGAGTAATTTCGGAAGACCAGAAGCAAATCTTGGCCGCTAACAAAGAATTGGATTTTTCTTTTGCACTGACTGATCGAGCAAGATTTAGAGTAAATACTTATTTCCAAAAAGGAACAATGGCGGGTAGTTTTAGATTGGTGCCCAAGAACATTCCGAGTATTGAGATGTTGGGCTTGCCGAGAATTTGTCGAGATTTTACTACCTTGAGACAGGGGTTTATATTGGTTACTGGACCTACAGGTCAGGGAAAATCTACTACATTGGCTGCAATATTGGACGAGATAAATCGGACACGGTCGGTGCATATTGTGACCATCGAGGATCCGATCGAGTATGTCCATAGCTCTTCTCGGGCAATAGTATCGCAACGTGAAGTACATAACGACACACATTCGTGGGATATAGCTTTGAGATCGATATTGCGCGAAGACCCCGATGTGGTGTTGATTGGAGAAATGCGGGATTATGAAACGATTGCTGCAGCATTGACTATCGCAGAAACAGGACATTTGGTCTTTGCGACGCTACACACCAATTCTGCTTCCCAAACAATTGACAGAATCGTGGATGTATTTCCAGAAAACCAACAGCCGCAGATAAGGCTGCAGCTTTCGGCAAATTTGGAGGCAGTTTTTTCTCAGAGGTTGGTGCCGGTGGTCGGAGGAGGCAGGATCGTGGCTTATGAAATCATGTTGGGAACGCCTGCCATTAGGG
The DNA here is from genome assembly GCA_964356705.1 of uncultured Gammaproteobacteria bacterium. Classification (GTDB taxonomy): domain Bacteria; phylum Patescibacteriota; class Microgenomatia; order CAZETR01; family Amesbacteraceae; genus CAYHIN01. The sequence goes on along the minus strand of CAYHIN010000003.1, from coordinate 28,292 downwards.
CTGCAATTCGTGATGGAAGAACACATATGCTGGACAATATTATTATGACCTCGAGCGAATATGGTATGACTAGTTTGGAACAGGTTTTGGGCAGATTGGTTAGAGAGGGGAAATTGACCATTGAGACTGCACAAGCCTATTCGTTGAGACCTGCAGAAGTGGCTCGTTTTTCGAAAGGAGAGTCAGCTTGAAATTCTCATATGTCGCAAAATCTGATAGAGGTCTTACGCAAAAAGGTGTAGTAGAGGCGGATAGCCAGACTGAGGTCGCGGCTATGTTGCGAGACCAGCATTTGTTACCCATAAAAATTAATATAGCAAATCAGGGATTGAGTAGAAAAATCGAGCTAAATATAGGGTCTGGAGTGTCTTCTGGAGAGGTGACCACATTTACCAGACAGTTGGCGACGATGATTACTGCGGGGTTACCGCTGACAGACGCCTTGAATTTATTGAAGTCGCAGTCTTCGCCAAAGTTTGGAAGCATAGTGGGAATGATACTTCTTGATGTGCAGTCGGGAATGGCATTGTCTGCTGCTCTTTCTAAACACCCCCTGATTTTTTCGCGAGTCTATATAGCGCTTGTAAAAGCCGGTGAGGCGGCCGGAGTCTTGGAAAATATTTTGAATCGTTTGGCCGATACTGGCGAAAAGAGTCGGGAGTTTAGAGCAAAAGTGACCGGGGCTTTGGTATATCCAGTTATTATTATACTGGGTATGGTTGGTGTGGTGGCTGTTATGATGATTGTTGTCATACCCAAACTGACTGCCTTGTATGCAGATTTTGGGGCCGAATTGCCGCTGGCGACTAGAATGGTTGTCGGGTTGTCGGACTTTTCTTTGAAATATTGGTGGCTACTAATAATAGTTTCGGTATTTGGTTTTGTGACGTTGCGTAGCTATATTAATACTGGTTTGGGAAGAAAACAATTCGATAGCCTTTTATATAAAATACCTATCTTTGGTCCCCTTTCACAGAAGGTGGTGCTGACCGAGCTGACTCGGACGTTGTCTCTCTTGGTTGGAGCTGGAGTGTCTATCGTCGAGGCCTTGAATATAGTTTCGTCTGCTTTGGGAAACGTCGTAATGGAACATGAGGTGGCCTTGATTTCTAAAAGAGTTGAAAGAGGGTATCCGATATCGATATCCTTTGCTGAAAGTGAGATTTTCCCCCCTATTATCGGACAAATGGTGGCCGTAGGCGAAGAAACCGGGAAGCTGGATGATGTATTGGCAAAACTGTCGCATTATTTCGAAGCTGAGTCGGAAGAGAAGATTAAAGGCTTGACAGCGGCCATCGAACCAATAATACTGGTGATACTCGCTGTTGGAATAGGTTTTTTGATGTATGCGATTGTTATGCCGATTTATACTATTACAAACCGTATTTAAAGGAGGTGAACCAAACTTGTTGAAAAATAACATCTTGAAAATTAAAAGTAGAGTTGGGTTCACTCTTATTGAGCTTTTGGTGGTTATTGGAGTCTTGGGAGTGATTGCGGCTGGAGTGGTTGCTCTGATCGACCCTGTGGATAAGCTCGCTCAAGCGAACGATGCCAAGGCTCAAAATGACGTGAGTCAGATAGCGACTGCTTTACAGTCCTACGCCGCTCAGAATAATGGGCTCTATCCAACCTCAGCCGAGTATTCTGCTGGTACTTCGGTGCTAGTGTCTTCTGGGGAATTGAGTGTCATGCCCGTGGCTACTACAGGTTATAGCTATGTATATTCTGTGAACGGTACTCAGACAGGAGCGAAGGTAACTGCGACTCAAAAGGCCAAAAAGAATACAGCTTCGGCCGCTGGGACATTTTGTTGGGATTCGGCCGTAGGGGCTGGAGTGTACAAGTTAGCCGCGACGACTAACTTGGGAGTTTGTCCGTGAGTTCTTCTATTTACACCGCCCTTTACAGGGCGGTGTTTTTTGTGGCAGACTGGAGGTGCAATGAGGAGTGGATTTACTCTTATCGAATTGTTGGTCGTGCTGGGTGTGCTGGCGACTGTTAGCTCAGGAGTGGTGGCAATGATTGATCCGATTGATAAACTGCGTCAGGCAAATGATGCTAAGGTAATAAATGACGTGGCCCAGGTGGCAACGGCTCTGCAGGCCTATGCTGCTCAAAACGCTTTGTATCCCGATCAGGCCACTTGGTTTTCTGATCTGACCAGTAGTGGAGAGCTGGTAGTGTTTCCAACGCCTCCAACTCCTTTTGGGACGGGAGGACTGACTTACAATAATTCGGGCTATGTATATTCGGTGAACGGAAGTTTTGATGAGGTAGTCGTGGCGGGAAAAGTCTTGGCAAAGAAGTTTAGAAATAGCTGTGGCGGTTTGACGCCGGTGGCATGGTGGTTTTGGAACTCAGCAAATGGTAGAGGCTGTGGAATGTGTGCGACTGAGGTGGCCCCACCTGCTATTGGAACGACATGTGTATGGTAGGGCTGTTTTCATTTTTGGGAGGATTGATGGCGGGTAGTGTTGCAAATGCCGTTATTGACCGATTGCCCAGAGGTGAATCGTGGTTTAGAGGTCGATCAAAATGTGATAAGTGCAGACATTTACTGGCGATTTTGGACTTGGTGCCGATAGCGTCGTATGCCAGTTTGAGGGGTAAATGTCGGTATTGCCACTCCCCTATTCCGGTGAGAAATCTGGTGGTGGAGATAGTACTAGGAATAAGCCTCCTACTCATAGGTCGTATAGGACATATAGGACTTATAGATCAGATCGTGCTGATGGGAATTGCCTGGGTGACGACTGTCATTTTTGTCATGGATCAGGAAACGATGCTGGTTTCGGATGCGATGGTTGCGATATGGGCGGCACTAGTTATTTTTAGTCACTTAGGTGACTTAGGTAACTTAAGTTACTTATGGGGAATGGGTGTGGGAGTAGTAATTATCGGGGGTATCTGGCTCATGTCTCGGGGAAAAGCAATGGGAAGTGGAGATATTGGCATAATTGGAGTAATTGGCCTATGGGTGTCTTGGCCTAATATATTGGTGGCCTTGTGGATGGCTTTTGTTATCGGTGCGGTTGTAAGTTGTTGGCTGTTAGTTGTCAGTAAAAAAAGTGTGAAATCGATGATTGCATTTGGGCCATATTTGATCGTCGGAGGATGGGTCGCTTATTTTTGGGGTGATATGATTACCTCATGGATTTTTCGCTACTAAACTGGAGAAAGAGTGAAGTGATCTTCGTGCTAACTTTAGTATTGATAATTTTTGGAATTTCATCTTTTCAATTGAGGATTTCTCAAATGAAGACTCGGGACGCTCAGCGTAAGGCTGATGTAGAATTGGTAGGGAGAGCCGTCGATGCTTATTATGACGACTATGAAGTATACCCCGCATCATCTGTATTGGGGGAAATAATCTCTTGTGGTAGATCAGGATCTGAAGCTTGTGAATGGGGAGAAGGAAAAATCGTGGACTTGGACGAAGTGATGTATTTGTCGAAATTGCCGATAGACCCGTTTGCCTATAAAGGCTACAAATATGTCTATGAAGTTCCTGAATCAAGACAGAGTTATAGAATCTATATAGCCCTGGAATACAAATCTGATCCTGCATACAAGATAGATTTGACAGCCAAGTGTGGAGAAAAGATACAATGTAATTGGTATGTGGAAAAATAATAGATATGGTTTTACTCTGATTGAAATCCTTATTTCTATTGCTTTGATTGCTGTGTTGTCCGCGGGGGTGATTTCTTTGATTGGACGAGGCCCGCAGCAGTATTCTCGTGATAGTCGAAGAAAGGCCGATTTGCTGGCTGTACAATCTGCGGTTGAGCTATATAGAAATGATAATGGGACATACCCTGCTTGTAATGGATCGGCTGCGACTTGTAATTTGGTAAATGTATCCAATTTGGTGAGTGGTGGTTATATAAATTCGTTGCCCGTGGATCCTATGGCTGGATCAAGGATCTATAGATACACTCCAAAAAACGCGTCAGGTGCGGCTTGCGCTGGAACTGTCGCGAATAGATGTGCTACTTATACTTTGTGTGCTTCAGGTGAGGCCGATACCACAAATAACAATGCAAGTTGTGGAGGGACGGGGTGTTCGGGGTCGACAAACTGTACTTTTGTGTTTGCTAATCCATGAGGAAGGGCTTTTCGTTGATTGAGGTACTTGTAGCGATTGTAATCATGCTGATATTTACGACGTATGGAGTTGCAAGTTTACTGAATAATGGGAAAAAACAAAAACAAGTCACTGCATTTGAAGAGTTTCGCCAGACATTGCAATTGGCAAGAAACAACGCAGCGGCCGGGAAAAAACCCGAGGAGTGCGTAGACCCCCTTTTGGGATGGAGAGTTAGATTTACGACTAGTAGTTATGTAGTCGAGGCTCTGTGTACTGCGACGTATCCGGTCCCTCCCACTACTCCTTATTTGTCACGGACTAAAACTTTGCCATCGGGAGTAATACTTGCTGTGAGCCCTGTTTTGGTAACTGAGATTGTGTTTAGGCCTCTTGGGCAAGGGACGATCACAAATTTGGGGCCGGCAGTAGTTTCTAATATTTCGATGACTGTCTCGAGTCAGGCAGATCAAAATACGGTGATTGTTACTGATCGAGGCGAAATACAATGATTACCAGACGGGGACAGACTATCGTCGAGGTCATGATTGCAATCAGTGTGGGCGTAGTGGCTCTGTTGGCGCTAGTACAATTGTCAAATAGAACTGTAGTGACTAATGGAGTTGCCAAACGGGTGACGGAAGCTCACGACCAGGCCACATCGGCGATGGAGTTGGTTAGGACTGAAAAAGCCGAAGCCGGTTGGGAGGCTTTTAAGACTAACTTTTCATCTGGGCAGTGGTGTTTTGACGGAAGCGCGGTGACATCTGGATCGGGATGCGGCGTTTCGGGGTCTGAGTATATAAACGATGTCGATTTTGTTTTTTCGACGAGTGGGAGCAATGAGCAAGTCGTGGTGACTGTAACCATGACCTGGACGGAAGGCACTATGACAAAAACAGCAGTGGTAGAAACTGTTATGACAAAATATTGAGATGAGAAGAGGTTTTACTTTATTTGAGACATTGATTGGTATTGCATTGTTGGGTGTGCTTTTGGGGACTATTACGGTTCTGATGATGACTTCGCTTCGGAGTAGCAGAAAGTCAGCTGCGATTGCTAAAGTAAATTCTGAGGCGGCATCGGCTGTGGACTCTATGGTGCAAATGATTAAATTTGCCGAAAGTGCTATTTGTACATCTCCGACGAGCTTGGATTTGGTGAGAGTTAATGAAGATGATCTACGTTACTCGTTACTATCTGGGCAAATTGCTTCTATATCTGCGGGGGTTTCGACTTATTTGACCTCGGTTTTTTTGAATGTCACGGATACCGGATGTGGACAAATGTTCACATGTACGAATAATGGCAGGACGGTGAAAATATGTTTTGATGCTTCTGCCGAGGGAAATTTTGACACAAGTGATAAGGCGGAAGAGGGTCTGGGTGAGGTTAGATATCAGACAGAGGTGACGTTGCGCAATTTTGGGAATTAATCTATCATGAAGTGATGAGAACCGGACAAGCAGTTGTGGTAGTGGTGTTGATTTTGGGAGTGATTTTGACTATCGGAGTATCTATTGCTATGCGAGGCATGACCGAGGTAAATGTGTCTACTTCTCAAAAAGAGTCAGCGGTTGCCTTGGAGGCGGCTGAAGCGGGGGTGGAGCAGGCTTTGGGTGGTTTTGTGACAGTTGCAGCTACTGGTACCACAGCCAATGCGTCTTATGACGTCAGTCAAACTAGTTTGGCTTTCGGAGAGACAAGATATATTTTGCCTTACAAGTTGGACCGAGGTGATGTGGCGACGGTGACTCTGAGTGGGTACTCGTCTGGAACTTTATGCGTCTATTGGGGCGACGACGCTTCCGCTGAGGGGGCTGTCGAGCTGATATTGTATGCTTCGAATGGGAGTGCCTCTGTTGTGGGAAGATATGGTGTTGATCCTGAGGCCGGGGTGCACGGAAATAGTTTTTCTGGTGTTGTTTCAAGCGGTAGTTGCAATATGACTGAGCCAGCCAGAAAAACCTTGGTTACTTTTTCATCTGATTTGGGTCTGCCTGGGGGATATAGCCCAGTTGTGCTGAGAGTGAGAGCTCTTTATAATTCTGACCCAATCTCGATAGCAGTCCAGGCTACTAATGCTGGAGTATTTCCTGCTCAAGGGAGGGTAATTCTTTCTTCTGGACGATCTGCTGATGTGGTGCAGCGTGTCAAGGCTTCGGCTATAAATGCTGATTTTCCGGTTATGTTTGACTCGGCTGTATTTTCAGGAGGCAGTCTAGTTCAATAGAAAAAGTGATATGAGTGATCTGCCCAAAATAGGAATTGATATTGGTGCGGCTACTATAAAGTTAGTCGAGTTGGCTCCTGTGGGGCGAGATGCTTGGAAAATGGTGACGGCAGCCTCGATACCCACACCTACTGGGGGAATAAATAGCCCTGTCGCGGTTACGGCCGCAATCGTGAAGTTGCTTAGAGAAGCGGGAGCAAAGTCTAGAAGAGTTGTTGCGGCTTTACCTGAGGATCAGGTGTCGTCACACGTGGTGAATATGCCGACTCTTTCTGATGATGAAGTAAAATCTGCTATTCGGTGGCAGGTCGAACAATATATTCCAATTCCTGCCGATCGGGCAGTGTGGAGTTATGAAATAGTGAGTCGTGACAAATCTTCGGGAGAAATGGAAATATTGTTGATGGCTACTTCAAAAGTTTTGGTGGCAACATATACTCAAATATTGCAACAAGCAGGTCTGGAGGTGGTGGCACTTGAGACCGAAATGACTGCTTCGGCTCGAGCTTGCGTACCGGACGAATTGACCACATCTATGATAGTTGATATAGGTGCCAAGTCGACCGATGTTGGGGTCGTATCGCGTGGTCAGCTAGTGTTTTCACGGACGATTCCGGTCGCAGGAGATGCATTTACCAGATCGATTGAATCTGGATTGGGTTTGGACTCTGGGGTTGCTGAGCAGTATAAAAGTACTTATGGATTGTCCCAGACAAAATTGGATGGCAAGTTGGTAGAGGCTATGAAACCCGTGTTGAATGAAATTTCGGCCGAGATAAAGAAAACCTGTGATTTTTATCTAACAAAGCATCCTCTCGATACAATAAAGCTAATAACTATTTCTGGAGGTGCAGCGCAGTTGGTGGATATGGTGGGAATGCTCTCCGGTCTTGTGGGAATTGAGGTGGCTGTTGCAAATCCATTTGCGAAGGTGCATTTGGACACAAATCAGACTCGCGCGGTGGCTTCTACTGCTGTGTATTATTGTGTGGCGGCAGGTCTTGCTATGCGCCGTATTGAGCCATGATAAATTTTTTTGAAGGTGGTAATCGCTCAGACGTAAAAACTGAGCAAATAAGAAAAGTTGTGTTGAGGACTTCTACCCTAGTATTACTTGTTTACTTGTGTGTAGTAGTTGGAATATTTGGTTTGTGGTGGTATTGGAGTACGAAGGAAAAGCAATTAACGGCCGAAGGATTGAGATTGGCAAAGGAGATTGAATCTTTGTCTGGAGTCGAGGAGCTGGTTGGTGAATTAGACTCCAGGGCAAAATTTGCTCACGATTTTTTGCGGGGGCAAGAAAAAATGAGTAAACATATTGAGCTAATTTACTCTTTGGGAGTCGGTGTTGAGAAATGGGAATATGATGTGGGCGGTTTACAGACATTGTCGGTTGTAGTGGACTCTTCGTCTCAGGCTGAGCAAGTGGTGGGAAGCCTTTTGGAGAGTTACCAAAATGTGACCTTACAATCTTTGAGCAAGCAGAAGGAGAATGGATTTCTTGCAGTTATTGCTTATTCTGCATTTAGATGAAGTTTAAGTTTGATATCAATAGATATACGTGGTTGGGTTATCCATTGTTTGTGATTATGTTTGTCGTCACGTGTACAAACGTATTGCTGTCCTCCCAAGAACAGGTGCGGGAGGTGTTTTCAAAAAAGAGCCAGGTTGAGTCTGTGGAGGAGCAGGTAGAGAAGTTGGAGGATAAATTAGAGGCGTTGAGAGCTCTTGACCAGCAGGCGTTGACCCAGGATTTGGATTTGATGACTGCTGCGGTTCCTGCGTCTCGACAGGTGTGGTCGATGATTTCTGGGATACGACAGGCGGCTTCGGAGTCTTCTGTGATTTTGGATTCGTATAGAGTGAGTGTTGGAGATGTGCGCGAGGCGACATCAGCAGCACGGACTGCAAAAAAGGATGATCACGGATTGGATATTAGATCTTCGTTTGAGGTGAACGACTTGACTTCACTCGCTACTTTATCGGAACAACTAAATGGTTTATTGCCTTTGCTTCGTGTAGTGAGCATTAAATTCGCTTCAAACAAAGCCGACCTGGTGATCGAAGGAGCGTGGAATCCTCGAAAAGGAGTACTAAATGACGTCAGGGAACCGCTGCCTGTTTTTTTGCAAAATGTAGAGAGTGTGATGCCTTTTTTGGTGGATCGTGTGGCTGCTCCCGATTTATCATCTGTCAAGAACGAGGGAGTCGTATTTGTGGGAGGAGCTAAGCTTTTTTAGGTGCATCGAGAATCAGGTTTACTGGAGGAAGACTTTGGGCTGCACAGTATGTTTTTACAAGGGTGCGTAGGCTGTTGATAGTTGCTCCGTGCTTGCCTATGACCCGACCGGTGTCTGCGTCCCCTACTTTGAGTGTGACTGTGCTGCCATTGACTGAAATCTGAAGCGAGTCAGGAGTAGTTAGGAGAGGAGTGATTAGAAAAGTTAGGAAGTCTTGCATATCTTTCGGATTCTTTCGGTAGGCTGGGCGCCTTTTTTGAGCCAGGATTTGTATAGATCCTGATCAAAGGAAAGGTCTTTGGTAAGAGGGTGATAGTGGCCCAGGACTACATCAGTTTTGCCTGTGATCTTGCTTCTGTCTTCGGCGACGACGATACGATAGTGACGTTCGTGTTTTTTGCCAAAAGGAGCTAATTTGATTCGTAGCATACCTAAATTTTACCAGAATCTGAAGCAAAAGTCATGAGGGCAATACGTGCGGCCTCAATCTCGGCTCTCTGCTTGCTACTGCCCTTACCTATACTCAACCTATTGCCACCGACTATGGCTGCTACTTCGAACTCCCGGGCGTGATCGGGGCCAATCGAGGAGACAATCTCGTAGATGGGTGTGCCTAGATTTTTACTTTGGGCGATCTCTTGGAGCTTACTTTTGGGGTCTTTGATGTCGAGATCGGCTGTAAGCTCGGAATCGGGAAAGACTGCCAGTAGATACTCTTGGCAGGTTTTGAGACCTGAATCGAGGTACAGGCTGCCCAGAACGGCTTCAAAAGTATCGGCTAGCAAACTAGGATTTGATCTGCCGCCGGAGTCTTCTTCACCGTGGCTTAGGAGAAGCTGCTCATTTAGATGCAGATCAATGGCTTTTTTGGCAAGAGATCCGGTTTGGACCAGATAAGACCTTCTGGCAGTGAGTTGGCCTTCGGGCTGGTCGGGGAAAATCAGATATAGGCGATCTGAGATGATAAGACTTAGGACTGAGTCGCCTAAGAATTCGAGCCTTTCGTTTGAAGTCGTGCCGGGATGCTCGTTGCAATAAGACTTGTGAACCAGAGCCTGGGTGTAATTTGTAGGACCTGTAAAATAGCTTTGTGGGTTGATCATGTGATTTCGGGTTCGACTTCGGCATCGGGCTTGAGAAGATCAAAAAGATCGCCGACAGTCTCGATATTTAGGCTGTCTGTCGGGATAATAAAATCTAGGGCTTCTTGGATGCGAGTAAGCAGATCCTGAGTTTGATCAGAAGACAGATTTAGATCGTCGGTAAATGAGAGGTCGTCGGTGATATTTTGGGGCACAAGTTTGAACTCGTTGGCGACAAATTCAATAATGGCTTTTTTTAGATGTGATTCCATAGTTTTCCTAAGGCGCCGTTTATAAAACTGGGACTGCTGGGACCGCCAAAATGTTTGGCCAGCTCGATGCTTTCATCAATGATAACCTTGTGGGGCTCTTTTTTGTCAACGGTCAATTCGTAAGCTGCTAGACGAAGGATGGCCAGATCGATAGGATTGAGCTTGTCTAGGGGCCATTCTGGAGCTGCCTTTACAATTAAAGGATCGATGTCTGGGAGGTGCTTCCAGATATGCTCGACTGCGGCATCGGGTTTTTTTTGAAAACTGGCGGAAAAAAGATGCTGAACCAGCTTGATACGCAACTGATGTCTAGGATCAGAGGAAGTTTTCATTGCCTGAATTATATCTGAAACACAGTCTTATTGATATGTATTATGGATCGATCCATGATACACTTTTAATGTGACCCCCCTATCGAAATGGAGATTGACTAGTGAGGAAGAAAATAAGGTCAAAGACACTTTGACATCTAAGCTTGTAAAAATCTCGGATGAGAAAGAGATGAAGTCGCTTTTGGAAAGACTAATAAGCGAGTCTGAATATTTGATGCTGTCTAAGAGATTGGTGGCATTTGTACTCATAGACGAGGGGTATTCTGACGTACAGATTGCCAAAATACTGCACTTTACTCGCGCAACTGCCAATAGATTAAG
>CAYHIN010000003.1:10619-17622 GCA_964356705.1 uncultured Gammaproteobacteria bacterium | reverse complement strand
TAGTCTATCCATGCAAACCCCCGGTCGGTAATGCCTAGAGATTGAGCAATACCCTGGAGTGTTTCGACTGAGGCAGGTATAATGAAACCTACAATAGCTCCCATGATTAGTGTTTGATTATGTGTTGGTTTTTCGTTATTTACCGATATAAAAGACATGCTTGCTACAAATGTTAGAGAGCCACATAGGCCAATGAACATGTCATGCGTTGTATGTCTGAATACGTCTGGAATTCCAGGTAGGGCATGTTCGCCGCGAAGTAGGGGTTCGAGTGCAGTGCCTGCAAGTGCAGCTGAAGCCGCGCCGATAGTATAGATTCCAAATTCACTCAGCTTTCCCATACCTGAGATTCTACCCTATAGTGAAGTCTATTTCACCTTTTTACCTTTGTAGAAGCCGCAGTGGGCGCAAGCCATGTGAGGACGAGTAAGCTCTTTGCAGTTTGTACACTTGGTCAGTGTGGGCAAATCTATACCAATAGTGGCTCTACGCTTGCCTTGGCGTCTGGTGGACCATCTGCGTTTGGGTAGTGGAGTCATGTCAAATTAGTTGGGACTAATGGCCTCTATTTTAGCTTTTTTGGCCAGGGAGTGCAATGTGGGGTATTTGGAGAGATTTGGGTAGACTGATTTGGCCATATCCCCCGCTTGTGCGATAAGACTCAGATCTGAATAATCGGCCACTTTGAGCATGGGCAGGCCATGCTGGGTGGTACCGAAGATATTGCCACTGCCACGAAGCTTGAGATCGAGCTCTGCGAGCTGGTGTCCTGAGGCCTTTGTTTCTAGATGTTTGAGTCGGACTGAATCTTCTTTGTCTGAAAATAACAAGCAATATGACTGCTGATCTCCTCTGCCTACTCTGCCTCTGAGCTGATGTAGCTGAGCCAAGCCAAAACGATCGGCGGCTTCGATAACCATAATGGTGGCGCCCGGAACGTCGACTCCGACTTCTACGACGGGGGTAGCGACTAAGATGTCAATTTTTCCTGACCTGAAATCGGCAATAACAGCGTCTTTTACTTTTGCGCTTAGTCTGCCGTGTAGTAGGCCGAGTTTTTTGTCTCCAAAAATGCGCTTCAATTTATCGAATTCGGTGGTAACTGCTTTGACCGTGACTAAAGTCTCGCTAGAGCTGTCATTGATCAACGGGCATACAATGAACGCTTGTTGTTTTGATCGTACTGGATCCTTCGCTTTGCTCAGGATGACATTTGAAATCCATTGATATGCATTCTCGCGTTTGGACTCGGGAACTACCCAAGTCTTGATGGGTAATCTATTTTTGGGTGATTCGTCTAATACCGACAAATCTAGGTCACCATATAGAGTAAGGGCTAAGCTTCTGGGGATTGGAGTCGCCGTCATAGTCAGAATATGGGGCGATTTTCCCAAGCTGCTGGCAATTGCCCTCTGAGTTACGCCAAAGCGATGCTGCTCGTCGATGACCACAAGGCCTACTTTGTCTAAGTCTGGGTATTTTTTTAGAAGTGCATGTGTACCGACTGTGATTGTGGCTGTTTTTTTCATGTTTGCTGTTACTAGACCTACGTCTATATTGAAGGGAGATAAAAATTTGGATACGGTCTGATAGTGCTGTAGGGCCAGAATTTGAGTAGGAGCAAGAATGACTGATTGAAAACCATTGAGATGAGTTATGTAGGCGGCAATGGCCGCAATTACGGTTTTACCTGAACCCACGTCCCCTTCTAAGAGGCGATTCATGGGAGTGTTTTTGGACAAGTCTGAGATGATTTCTGCGGTCACGTTAATTTGTGACTGGGTGAGCTCAAATGGGAGTGATGAAATAAAGGCGTTGAGTTTTTCTTGATCAAGAGAGAAGGCGTGCGCCAATTTGGTGTGTTGCCAAGTGGCTCTGTTGATCTGGGCTGTGGTCTGGAGAACTAGAAGTTCATCGTATGCGAGTCTTCTTTTGTATAATGTATCTTGTATAACGTATAAAGTATCGGGGAAATGAAGCTGGGATAGCGATTTCTTCCAGGATGGGTAATTTGGAGGTGTGGGAAAGGGGTCATCACCCTGAAGAGATTGCAAAAGTAGATAAATCTTTGTGCGTAACCACTTTGAGGAGAGGCCGGCGGTCTCTGGATAAATGGGGATGATCCGGCCGGTATGAAAACTAGATCCTTCGCTATGCTCAGGATGACTAATCAGTTCGTAATCTGGGGACATGAGAGCTGGTGTGCGACCCAAGAAATCCATTTTGCCGAAGAGGGCGACTGACATGCCGGATTTCAGAGTGCGAGTTAGAAATGTCTGATTGAACCAATAAGCCGACAATTTTCCCGTCTCGTCTGAAATGACTGCGTGTTGCATGGGCTTGCCCTTCTTTGTAAAGATATTGGTAATTGAGTCTATGTGGCCCAAAAATGTTGCCGTGTCCCCTACTCTAAAATCTGAAGCCTTTTTGGTGAGCGTGCGATCTTCGTAACGGGCGGGAAGATGATATAGAAGATCAAAGATGGTAAATATATTTAGTTTTGCAAATTTCCCGGCCATGATGGGACCAATACCAGGAATATTTGTAATGGGAGCTGAAATGTCTGTCACGCTACCTAATATAATAGATACGGCAAGATGCTACCCGCCAGTAAAGCCACGGAGCTGATAACCATAATTACGACAGTAAGGATACGACGTTTGCGATTGGTCCTGCTCATAAAGTATGATTATATTCCATCATGATACGGCTTTCTAGGAGAACGGCCAGAGCACAACTTGTTTTGAGGTTGGCGTATGTGGCATTTTTTGGAGCTGTTGCTGGCATAATCGGTATTTTGGTGGTGTTTGCCTACTTTGCAAAAGACCTGCCTACTCCAGACAAGGTGGTGCGCAGAGACGGCTTTGCGACTAAGCTCTATGATCGAAACGGTAAGTTGTTGTACGACGTATTTTCTGATCAGAGACGGACACCTGTAGATCTGTCGGTAATACCTGTGATCCTGAGGCAAGCGACGGTGGCTATCGAAGACAAGGATTTTTATAAACACGGAGGATTTGATCCACTGACGCCATTTAGGATCGTGTATAACTACATCTTTAGGAATGGACGGGTGGTGGGAGGTTCGACTCTGACTCAACAGTTGGTAAAAAATACTCTGTTAGACAATAGACGAACTCCTATTCGTAAGCTGAAAGAATTTATCTTGGCTATCCAAGTTGAGCGAAAATATACCAAGGATACGATCTTACAAATGTATCTTAATGAAAATCCATATGGAGGAACTGCCTGGGGAGTGGAAGCGGCTTCGGAAATGTATTTTGGAAAACCTATCTCTGAGGTCAATTTGCCAGAGTCTGCAATACTGGCTGGTCTTCCCCAGTCGCCTTCTGCCTACTCGCCCTATGCTGGCGAGAAATATGTAGGTCGGGCCCAAGAGGTCTTAAGAAGAATGCGAGAGGACGGATATATAACAAAAGATCAGGAAAAAGAGGCGTCTGAGTCGCTTTCTGATGTGCCAATCGCTACCCAGTCGGGGCTACTCAAGGCCCCCCATTTTGTGTTTTATGTGCGCCAAAAACTGATCGAAAGCTATGGGGAAAAGATCGTAGAAACGGGAGGCTTGCGGGTGACGACGACACTAGACCTAGATCTCCATGAATTGGCACAAAAAACAGTTACGGATGAAATAAATAAAGTTAAGTATTTGAAAATAACTAATGGGGCGGTAATCGTAATTGATCCTAAGACTGGACAACTGCTGTCTATGGTGGGATCACGAGGTTGGGAAGATCCTGACTATGATGGTAAGTACAACGTGACGACGGCTCTGCGCCAACCGGGATCCACTATCAAGCCAGTGACATACTTGGCAGGTCTTAGAAAAGGCTACACGGCTTCAACTATGCTGATGGATACAAAGACCTCTTTTCCGGGAGGAGATAAGCCAGAATATGTGCCGGAAAACTATGATCTGAAATTTAGAGGTCCGGTGACAGTCCGAGATGCGCTGGGTAATTCGCTAAATATTCCGGCGGTAAAAATCCTCTCGATGGTGGGGATAAAAAATATGTTGCAGACGGCTTATGACCTAGGTCTCACAACTCTGGAGCCTACTGACGCACTTATGAAACGAGTCGGATTGTCTGTGACTTTGGGAGGCGGAGAGGTGAGGCTCGTGGAACTGGCTTCTGCTTATTCGGCTTTTGCCAATGGAGGGACAAGAGTCGAGCCTATATCAATTCTCAAAGTGACTGATTCGACTGGAAAGGTGCTGGAGGAATACAAGCCAAGTATAGGAAGACAAGTACTCACTCCTCAAGAAGCGTTTATTATATCTTCTATTTTGTCTGACCAAACAGCCAGGAGTATTACTTTTGGGCCTTTGGTTTCTATCAATATTGTCGATCGACAGGTGGCAGTAAAGACCGGTACGACAAATGATAAGCGTGATAACTGGACAATTGGGTGGACTCCATCTGTCTTGGTCGGAGTATGGGTAGGAAACAATGATAATTCCATAATGACTGGGGTAGCCTCCGGTATAACCGGGGCGGCTCCGATATGGCGAAAGATCATAATGGCCGCGTATAAAAACCAACCCAAAGAAGAATTTGTAAAACCTGAGGGGATGATCGAGATAGATGTGGACAAACATTCCGGATATCCAGCCCACGATGGCTTTGATAGCAGAAAGGAGTCTTTTGTATCGGGCACGGAACCGGTAGGAGAAGATCCTATACACAAGAAGATAAAGGTCTGTAAAGGAGAGGGCAAGCTGGCAACGGTTGCTGATGTGGCTGGTAATAACTATGATGAAAGAGAAGCATGGTATTTCTCGGAACAGGATCCATTTCTGGCTCAAAACAAAGGAATAAATAAATGGCAAGAAGGGATAGATAGCTGGCTCAAGGAACAAGCAGATCCCAAGTATCACCCACCGACTGATTATTGTGGTAGTACTAACTCGGTATGGATCACTATTCAGTCCCCGGGAGACAAGGCACGTATAAATAGTAGCGATGTGTATGTGAAAGTAGACGTGACTGATGTAAATAAAATCACCAAAGTGGAACTATTTTTGGATGGTGAACTGAAACAAACATTTTCGGACAGGCCTTGGGAGATTACATTGACTGGTGTTGCTGATGGCAAACACAAAATCGATATCAGAGCTGAAAATGAGAAGGGTAACGTGGGAACCAGATTTGTGGAATTTGCAGTAAATCAGGATTTTTGAAGCCGATCTCTGATCGACGCAATATCGTCTTTTGACAGCTGTTTGTGATCACTGTGATATGTAATGCGGAGTGTGAGTTTGTCACCATACCTGTCCTTGAGGTCAATCTGTTTAATCAAATTACTAGTCTTGTGGATCTTTTGAATGAGCTCATTATAAGTGTTGGCGAGAGTAATGTTCACATCTTCAATAATGGGTGAAAACTTTGAGATGGGAGTGAATTTTCTTATCGACGTGGCTCTGGAGATCAAATCAGTTAATTTTATTTCAAATGTTAAGCAGGTCAAATGAGTAATAATTTGAGTATCGATTTGAGCGAGCCCCAGCTGACCTAAAAGAGATGCAATAATACCCTTGAGACGAAATGCATTGGTATTGGTAGTCGAAATAATCAGATGGAGATCTTCGTGTGGTAAACCATGTTTCGTGGGGATGTAAACATTTGCTATTTCAAAGAAGTTTAATTCTGGTTCACGACCCAAATTGTCTGAAATGATCTGAAGATGTGAATCGGTAAGATTGGTCCGGAGATATTCCCATTCGGAGGAAAGAGGATTTTTTAATCTCAGGCCATCTCCTTTTGGAGTGAGTGAATAAGTATAGGCTTCGGTGAAGCCCCAGTATTTGAGAGCCGATTTTATTTTTGCGACCCAGTAAAATTCTGCATCATTTGGTCTATTGGTCGGAAGACTACCAGCCATGAGCCTGGTGGGTAGATTGTGATAGCCATAGATGCGGGCCACCTCTTCCACCAGATCTTCGGGGATACTAATATCATTTTTGCGCCACCAAGGCACAGTGTTTTTGGTAAAGCCCAGACTAAACAAGATGCTCGTAATATCGGAAAGGGATAACGTAATGCCAAGTCTGGTGTTGATGACACTTTCTGATATTGCGACCTTTTCTGTCCTGGATTCTTCGGAGTAGATGTCTAGGGCAGTTTTTTCTACAGACCCACCGGTTAGTTGTCTGAATAATTGAACAGCCTTTTCCATTGTGGGCAGGACACTTTCAGTTTGTAATCCTTTTTCAAACAAGACTGCAGCTGAAGTGCGATGAGCGAGTGACATGGAAGTTCTTCTGATATGAATTGGCTCGTAAGTTTGGACGAACAGGAGAACATTTTTTGTGTTGGTATCGACTGAGGAATTCAGTCCGCCCATGATTCCACACAGATCTATAAGCTTTTTACTATCATCTTCGATGACGATATCGTGACCTGGAAGCGAGTGGGTTTTGTGATCAAGAGTCGTAATCGCCTCCCCTTTTTTGCTTTCGCGAAGAGACATTGAGTGACCATTGATTTTGTCATAGTCAAAAGTGTGAACTGGTTGTCCAAGATCGTGCATAAGCAAATTACTGATATCAACGATATTGTTTAATCCACGCATGCCCACGGTTTCTAGTTTCTTGATGATCCAGTCTGGAGATGGACTGACTTTTACATCTCCTATCAAAATGGCGCTAAACCTGGAACATAAATTGTTATCTACTTTCACTGATAAATAATTGACTTCAGGCGCGGTTTTGAATGATAATTTTGTGGCAAAGGGATCTGATAGGAGTTTGGCGGTATGATTGAAATGTGGCAGTATGGCTGCGGCTTCGCGAGCAATGCCGTAGACGGACATGCAGTCCACACGATTTGTAGTTACCTCGATGTCGTAGATAAAATCGTTGTTTGTTTGGTGCATGCGCTCCACTGATGGACCACAAAGAGACAGTGCTTTTTGAATATCATGTGGCTTGGCATCTGTGGATAGATACTCACGTAGCCAAGAATTAGGTATTAGAATTTGCATA
>CAYHIN010000003.1:0-10519 GCA_964356705.1 uncultured Gammaproteobacteria bacterium | reverse complement strand
AATATCGTTTGAATATAACAACCTAAGGTCGGGAATTTTGAGACCGGATTTCATCATATAAGTGCGCTCGACTCCCCAGCCAAAAGCAAATCCAGTATATTTTTCTGGATCAATTTTTCCGGCCTTGAGAACATTGGGGTGGACCATGCCAGCTCCACCCAGCTCTAGCCAACCCTCTTTACATAATTTGCACCCTTTACCCAGGCAAATATCACAAGTGACATCCACTTCAAATGATGGTTCGGTGAATTGAAAATGATATGGACGGAGTCTGGATTTCCGATCTGGACCGAAAAACTGTTTTACAAAATAATCGATGGTGCCCTTGAGATGAGTAATGTTTATACCTTCGTCTACGACCAAGCCTTCAAACTGATGAAACATGACTGTGTGAGAAACATCAGACTGACGTCTGTAGCATTTGGCAATGTTGACCATTCTAATTGGTGGCCCACCGAGTCTCTCCATTTCGCGGACTTGGCCGTTGGAAGTGTGAGGCGTCAAAACTATTTTGCCCATTTTTTTGTCCTCGGGGGCATCGACAAAAAAAGTCTCCCAATCGTCTCTGGCTGGGTGGCTCTTTGGCATATTGAGACTCTCGAACGCGTACCAATCCCAATCGACTTCGGGGTAGCGAACTCTGATAAAACCAATCTTTTCAAAGATACTGCTAATTTCCTCGATAGCTGAGCTGACTGGGTGGAGATGACCTAAAGTGGGGGGAATGCCGGGGAGAGTGTGGTCAGAGTTGTCAGTTGTGGGTTGTCTGTTGTTAGTAGAACGGGAGAGGGCTTCGGTGATAGAGTTTTTTACATCGTTGAAGAGAGGGCCTATTTCCTGTTTGTCTTCTACGGATAGATTTGGTAACTCTTTGGCGATCTGTGCAATCACACCTTTTTTTCCAAGATATTGAATCCTGATATCCTCTAGCTCTTGGGAAGAACCAGCGGACATAATCTGCCCCAAGGCTTGGTTTTTTAAATTATTTAGTTTATCCCGCATCGAGGAAATTTTACTTCAGTCCCGTGGCTTTTACTACTGCTTCAAAGGCTTTCGAGTTGCGGACTGCGAGGTCGGCGAGGATTTTTCGATCCACTTCGATCTTGGCTGTTTTTAGGGCGGGAATGAATCTAGAATATGTGACTCCTAGTTCGCGAAGGGCGGCGTTCATACGGACGATCCAAGTAGCCCTCAGATCTCGTCTCTTGAGATGGCGACTGGCAAAAGCGTATTGGCCAGCGTGAATGACTGCCTCACGAGCCACCTTGTACAGGCGGTTTCTGGTCATCCTGTAACCCTTGGCGAGTTTTAGGACTTTATTGTGTCTTTGACGTCGATTTGATTTTACTCTCATGGAATTATGCGATGGCTAGTAATCTTCTAACTCTTCTGGCAACACGACCGGTAAGAACTGCTGATTTGCGATATCTGCGCTTTTGAACTGCGGATTTGCTGGCTCTGATGTGGCGGCCAAAAGAGACTCTGCGTATAACTTTGCCAGTACCGCTGATCTTGAAGCGCTTAGCTACTGACTTCCTGGTTTTCTGTTTGTTGCTCATTTTGAGTTTGTTTGGTTTTTTTAACTGGTGTAAGAGTCGCTATATATTGTTTGCCAAACCATTTGGCGGGCTGGTCTACTGTACTGATATCTTCCAAAGCCGCAAAAGCTCGATTCATGACTACGTCGCCGAAGTTTTTTTTGCCGAGCTGGCGACCGACAAATTTGATCGCGATTCTCAGTTTGTTGCCTTCGGTAAGAAACTCTCTGCCGCGACCGATTCTGGTCGCAAAGTCGTTTTCGGCCATAAATGGCGTGAGACGAACTTCTTTTAGATCGACCTTTTTGGCGGAGGCTTTTGCTGCCTGCTCCTTTTTGGCCATCTGGTACAAGAGCTTCTTGTAGTCTATAAGTTTGACGACGGGTGGGACTGCCATCGGGGCGATCTCGACTGCGTCTACTTTTTCGGTTTTGGCTTGGGAAAGTGCTTCATCGCGAGTGACTACGCCTATTTGGGAACCATCGGCTCGAAGAAGGCGGACCTCCTTGGCCTGAATTTGATGGTTGATCCTAAAATGCGGGTTACTCACTAGACTGGTGAATTATATCAATTTCACGGCTTGAAGACAATGGTATGGGATTTGAGGAATTCTACATCGAAAGTTTCTAAGAAACCGAGCCGTCCTAATAATGGAGGGACTTCGTCACCTGCAAAGAATGCGAGGGGGACATCTCTACTGATGCTACCCACTTTCACGGGTGTCCTATTTTTGAGTAAATAGATTGTTTGCTCCCCTCCCACGCCAACAGTAGAGTCTTTTATGCAGTCTTTTTCCAGTGATATTCCAAGATCTTCAGAAAAGTATTTTGGCAGAATGGAAAAGTCTGCTCCTGTATCTACAACCATAGCTATTTCTAACCACTTTTTTGTGCTTTCGTTCTGAAAAGAAACGATGGCAATTGGTCGCAGTATTTTTCCAAAAAAGCATTTGCCCTCGTCTTTGTAACCAAATGTCACATCCATAATATCAATGAGTGCGCCTTTGGGAGATAGGCGACCTGTGGGGTGGCGTCGGGATACTCTTTACGGACATTTCTGAGTATTTCAGCTGCTCCGCTACCAGTATTTGCAGTAAAAATCTTACCTGAGACCAATACCACGTGTTTTCCTCGGTACCGAGGGTTCTTAAAAATATCTTGCATGGTAATTTCCTTTTTTGTTGCCATGCGTTTAGTATACCATTGGGCGTAAAGCCGGCGGAGTAGCCCGCCGAATCGGATCTATAACTTTACTGCCACACGTTGAAGCGAATTCTTAGCTCCAGCTGGTCACTCTCGGAGAGATTTGGGTTTCTCTTTAGAAAGTCTTCTATCTGTTCTGGATCTTTCTGCACCCCAACCACTGCGGGTGCTAAACAGTCGTTAGGACGTGCATTTGCACGATCTGAGCTCACAGATTTGCATTCTTTGTCTTTGATTATCATAAAATCACCTCCTTTTGGTTTGTTTTAACAAACAAACTCCCAGCTACTTGGGAGGTGACTATGAAGAATGTGAAGTGTCTACGTACTCATCTCCCAACTAACTGTTGGAAGTGGTAGTAGTGAGGGCTCGGGTGCTGATTTCTTGTGATATGTCTGATATAAATTCTGAAACTGATTTTGTTACCGACTGTTTTTGGGCGCGAGATCTGACTGAGACTGAAGTTGCTTCTACTTCTTTGTCCCCGACTACTAATATATATGGGATCTTTTGCATCTCTGAATCCCTGATTCTGGCATTTAGAGGCTCGTTTTTGTCGTTTAGCTCGACTCTGATTCCAGACTCTTTTAGCTCTGCCTCAATCGTTTTGGCATAAGCTAAATGCTTATCTGAGATTGGAATAATCACAGATTGGACGGGAGAGAGCCAAGTCGGGAAGGCTCCACTATAATGTTCTATGAGAATGCCAAAGAATCTCTCCATGGAACCCAGTATTGTTCTGTGTACCATAACGACTCTTTGATCTTCACCTTTGTCGTTGATGAAATTAACATCAAACCCTCGCCCAACTTGCTTAAGATATTTGGATAGTGCTTCGCGAGTCTTGAATTTGTCTTTGAATGTTTTCATATTCCAAAACTCGTCTATGTCAGCCTCGGTTGTCTCAGCGCGATCTGGCTGATTGAAATCGAATTGGATCGTTCCAAGCTGCCATTCTCGGCCTAAAGAATCCTTGATCTTTGAATCGATTTTTGGACCATAAAAGACACCTTCTCCTTCATCAATCTTATAATCTACCCCTTCGAGTTCCATGGCTCTTTTGAGCGAGTCTTGAGCGAAATCCCACATCTCCAATGTCCCAAGATATTTTTCGGGTCTAGTGGAGAGATATGCCTGAAATTCTTTGAAACCAAAAAGATCGTAAATATAACGTGTTAGTTGAATCACCCCACGAACCTCGGCAATTACTTGGTCTGGGGTACAAAAGATATGGGAATCATCCTGGGTAAAACCTCTGACTCTTGTCATGCCGTGTAAGACTCCAGCTCTTTCATATCTGTATACAGTTCCAAGTTCACCGATGCGGATTGGAAGCTCCTTGTAGCTATGTTGTTTGAATTGATAAATCTGAATATGGTTAGGACAATTCATGGGTTTTAGTTGCTCGTCGGATGTATAGTCACTTTTGCTTTCGCCCTCTATGTTTTGATGTAACATTGCGGGAAACATGGAATTGATGTATTTGTTGTAGTGTCTACTCTTCACAAACATATCCATACTGGCAATATGGGGGGTATAGACAAGCTGATAATTTCTTTTGTAATGCTCTGCTTTCCAAAATGATTCCACTATGTCTCTGGTGATCGATAATTTTGGATGCCAAAGGACTAGGCCAGACCCAGTAAGTTGGCTTATGGAAAATAGATCCAGATCTTTGCCTAATTTACGATGGTCGCGTTTTTTAGTTTCTTCGAGAAAGTTTAGGTGGTGATCCAACTCTTCTTTGCTGGGCCAACAAGTGCCATAGATACGAGTTAGCATTTTGTTTTTTTCGCTACCGCGCCAGTAGGCACCAGCTACCGAGAGAAGTTTGAAATGTTGCATTTCTTTGGATGGGTTATCAACGTGACCCATCTTGCACAAGTCCAGAAAATCTCCGGGGTTGTTGGTTAGAAGTTTTTTGCCGTCGGTGGCAAATTCTTCAAGCAGCTCAATCTTGTAGGGATTTTTCTTAAAAAGTTTCCTGGCTTCGTTTAGTGATACCTCGTTAAATTCAAAATGAGTCCAAGTGGGTAGAATTTCTCTCATTTTGGCTTCGATCTTAGGCAAGTCGGATTCTGAAATGGTGTGTTCACCCATGTCAAAATCTTGATAGAAACCATTATCGATAGCTGGTCCTATGGCGTTATGAGCCCCTGGATATAATTCCAGTACGGCCTTAGCCAGTAAATGGGCACATGAGTGACGTAGATTGTCGAGATTTTGATTTGACATATGTTTTATTGTACCCCTCTTCGTCCTTCGGTAAGCTCAGGACTTCGTGTTGGCAAAAAAAATAGCCAACACTTCGCTAGTCCCAGGGTTCCAACTAGCTACTTGGTGGCTCGATTTATATTTTCGGCTTGAATGTAGGTTGGTGAGGTCTACGGCCGAACAGATTAGGCTAATTATCTACCAATGATCTAAGGGTGTCAATGTCTGATTTCTCCGGCCCCTCGCCTGACCCGGGAACTTCGAGGATCAGGGGGATGTTTTTTAGTCTGGGATCGTTGACAAACTTTTTGAGAATATCTTTGCCGATCTGACCTACACCTAGATTTTCATGACGATCTAGATGGGATCCAAAATCCGACTTCGAGTCGTTGAGATGAACGACAGTAAGTCTTTTGAGACCGACTTTTTGGTCAAAGATATCTAGGACGGATTCTAGTTTGATCCCTGAGGCAAAAGCGTGCTGGGTGTCTAGGCAGACGCCTATTTTTGACTTGTCCCCTACTCGGGCGATTATCTCTGCTAGCTCGGAAAAGCTGCCGACAGCGCCATTTTGACCGGCGGTGTTTTCTAAAATTAGCTTTACCCCTTTGGGAGAGCTGTCTAGGACATAGTTTATGGAGGCGATAATCTGATCCATGACTTTGGCAAAGCCGGTGCCCTTGTGACTGCCGATGTGAAAGATGGTGCCTACTCCGCCAATCTCACCTGCCATTTGCTGATAAAAGATGAGGGAATCGATACTGGTTTTGAGATGACTTTTGGTGTCTGCTGCTAGATTGACCAAATAAACTCCATGGAAGAAGTGAGGACCGATCATGGCTGCTTGTTTTTTATCCAGATAACTTTTGACCAACTTTGGATCAACATCTTTGAACTGAAGAGATCGGGGGGAAGACGCAAAAGTCATGAGACAGTTGCCTCCCATTTCTGAGATGCGGTCGATACATTTGTCAAAGCCGCCCGCTATGGACGTATGTGCGCCTATTTGCATATGTAGTGGACCCGACAGGACTTGAACCTGTGGCCTTGGCAATGTCAATGCCACGCTCTAGCCAACTGAGCTACGAGTCCAGTTTTGAACTGATATGCTATATTTTAAAGCATTGTGGCTCTGATTCAAAACTTTTTGCCATCTAGAAAAAGACTTGGGTACTACCCTACTCCAAACCGAGACCAAAAGCTACTACGAGAAATATTGCTACTTAAGAAACCAGGAGCGTCTTATGTACTCAAATATGACCGGGAAGAGAAAAAACTGATTATTGTGCCGCCGTGGCATCCACTAAATATGGAACCTGCGGAAAGTCCAGGAAAAGATTATGCCCAAGTGATATTTGAGGGTATGAGAGCGGTTGGTAAAAATCTGATTTTGTATAAGCCAAAAATAGAAAGACTGCAAAGGTCTATTGAAACTGTGGGATTAGAATTACCTGTAAGTGTGGGAGAACTAGATTTTGCAATAAGGACTCTGGTTGGAGTATTGGGCGAGACAGTCACGACTCCAGCTGCTTATATCCGTCCTGTGGTCTCGGCTACATGGGAGCAAGCTTATGGAGTAGGAGGACAAAGTGGAATACCAGCTGATGCGACGGTCATGGCGTGGAATTGGCCAAAGTATATAGAAGATAGAGAGGGAGGGCTGCATGTGGCGATGTTTTTGGACGAGTCCAGACAACACCCGGTCATGGCTAAAGAGGCGCGTAATTATGCGCATGGTAGAAGACTAAGAGCTCGGGCCGATGCGATCCGGAAAAAACAAAAGATCGAGATAGATGAAATACTTTGTCCTGGACCATATGAAGTCAGGGGTGATGTGGTCCCTGCGGATGGGATCGGTGAGGACCTAATGTTGATCACTGACAAATATGTGCAGGTGCAACCCAAGGATACATTTATTTTGGGTGGAACGACTCGGCAGTATGCGATAAGTCATTTACTTCCGAAACTGGGGTTAAAAGTGATCGAAAAAGCCTTTACTCTGTCTGATTTGGAAAAAGATGGAGTATCACTCTCCTTTGCTGGTAATGCAGTAGGAATTACTTCAATTGGTAAGATATTTGTATTTGATGCTAAAGATAAACTAGTTAGGACTGTGAAGATGAAAATAAACTCCACTGCACAAAAAATCACTGAACAGTTTGCTCGTGAGATAGCAGGACTAGTGCCGCCATCTGGTGAGCAACTGCTGACCCCACTGAATCTGGTCCAGGGCAAAAAAGATCGAATTACCCTGGACCGGGTGTATAAAGAGTGGGCTTAACAGGTGCACGGTCCACCTGTGAGGGCTCCACAAGCAATACTGTGACATCCGTCTGCTCCGTCTGCTTTCTTGAGCTGATCCTTTCGGACTAGAACGGCTTCTTGGAGCGCTTTTTGGTCAGGACCGCCTGGTGCGGTCTGTCCTGGATAGGCCGAATCTGCAGCAGTTGAGACACCACGTATAGTTTTGGCCAATCGGATTGCTGCTATAGCATTTTGAACTTGTTCTTTCATTATATTCACCTCCTTTCACAACGAAAAACCCCGCTATTTGCGGGGTCGCATCGTTTTTGGATTTAATTAATTAAATCACGCAAACGGCCCCGTCTGCGGGGTAAAGAAAAAGAAATAATTTTTTAAAATCAACATGGTTGTATTATACACTGGGGTTTAAGGCCGCCAATTTCGCTTGAGCTAAGCGGACACAATCTTTAACCGTTGTACCTGATTCCAAGATGGTTTCTGATAGTGCAAGAGCCTCTGCTGTTACATATGGATCTGCCGTGAGAGCGGTGATTGCCCTGAGTGTCCTCGCCTGCATTCTGTCAGCGTGTGTAAGACGAAGAGGAGCTTCTCCCGATAAAACAGCCCAGTCCACATATGTCATATGTAATTTACCCTGTTGACGTGACCATATAACGCTCGGATGAGAGCATGAAGGCGGTGCCGCTTTTTTTGACACCGGCCCAGTAACCACCACGTTTGCTGGCTCTGGAGTTGGTCGTGGCCAACCAATGCTTGGACTCCTGGACTTGCTGACGTAAAGTCCTGATAAGCGTACTGAGATGGGTAAAAAAGTTTTTGTGGTAGACGCCGGGATTGACTACTGCCTGGCTGGCGGCGATCTCGAACTCTTTTCCGAGCTCTTTTGTAGATTGAGCGAGAAGCTTGATCTCGGCCTGAATCGAGGTGATTTGCTGACGGGTCTGATTTTCGATGGCTAGGAGACGCCTACGTTCGTCTTCTTGCATCTGGCGTAATTGGACGTTGAACTCGGATTTAGCTTCAGAGCGACCCTTGTTCTCGGCTTGTTTGAGCTCGGCCATGGACACGGATTCTCCCTGTCTGAGCGTGCCGGATGGGGCTAAGCCTACTGCCTGAGGAATGTCGTCGGTGACGATCTTTTTGATCTGGACTTTAGCCTCAGAAAGCGTGCTTTCTCCTAGGTCTTTTAGAGCCTCAAAGAAGTTGGTAGGAGGACTCTTGATTTTGTTTGTTGGTTTCATATATTTACTATATGTGAGCCTCTCACCTTTCGCTTACGCTCAAGGAATCTCCCATATATCCTTCGGGCTATAGGCTGTGCCATATAAATCTATTATACCATCGAGAGCAAGTGATCAAGGGTTTCTTTGCGATCTTTCTTTTTGTATAGATCTTGGGCTTTTTGGAGGATAAATTCTACCTCGAGGTCGCTTTTGGCTTCGGTAGCGGCCTTGGCTTTAAAGTCTTCGAGAGTCAGCTTTTTGGAACTCAGATACTGATCCATATTCATGCCTAGTTTGGTGATGTTTTCGGCGAGGGCGCCTAGTCTATGGTTTGACTCTTCTTCTACTAGGACATCTGGGATCTGGGGGGCATATTTGCGTAGCTCGGTGATGACGCGGTCTAGCTTGTTTTCGCGGGATAAATCAGCTGGTAGCTGGGTAAGCTTTAGATCCTCTGGGAGGTTTACTACAGGGGTTTCACAGGTTACGGCTATAAACTGCCAATCCTCGTCCTGTTTGCCGGAGACTAGTCGAAGGTGTGGATAAACGAGAGGTTTGATACCGGCTTCCTTGATTGCCTTGGCGTAGACTTCGGGCAAAAGATGCTGGATGGCGTGGGTGACTAGGTCGTTTTGGTCTAACTTGCCCGCTACGAGCTCACGAGGGGCTTTACCGGGCCTAAATCCTTCGATCTTGGCTTTGGCTACTGCGTCATCGATCTGATGATCAAACTCACGTTGGACGTCTACCCAGGGAAGAGTAATAGGAATCTCGATATTGCCATTGTCTAGGCGAGTGATGTCTGACATAGATTTATTTGGAGAGAACTGTGGTATTTACGATCTTGTCGCCGACTGCGAGGGCGTTTACCACGTCCATGCCGGAGATAACTTTTCCAAAATAGGTGTAATCGCCATTTAGGAAAGTAGAATTGGTTTTGACGATGAAAAACTGGCTATCGTTTGAGACTTCTTTGGGGGTCGCTCTCCTGGCTACTCCCAGACTTCCGGCTGTAAATGACTCAGACGAAGTCTCGGTGGGAAGACTAGACTCTCCACCCGTGCCGTCACCTTTGGGGTCACAGCCTTGGACTACCCAGTCCTCTACTCTGTGAAAGGTGCGGCCATTGCATGAACCATTGACCCATTTGCCTAGATAATTGGCAACTGTTTTGGGAGCTACATCGGGGCGAAGCTCCAAAACGATCTTGCCTTTTGAAGTAACGATCTCTACTTGGGGTTTGCCTGCGATGGGTTCATCCGTGACGACTTTTGAGCTATCCATATTTTTTTCTTCCTGAAGTTTACCTGATGGAAGGAGTTTTGAGGAGAGGGACTTGTAATTGATGAGGACCAGTCCGCCGATAATAAGGACTGCTCCGATAATCAGATTGCGGCGATTCATAGGGGCGATGTTACATCAAGTTTTAGTCCACAGCAACTCGGGGCGGAATTTGTAACCATAAACTAGCATGCCGCGGTCGCCATCCTCACGAAGCTTTCTTGTGACCATCTCGACTGGTGTGCCAATCTCGACTGCACTATTGTCTACATCGGTCAGCTGAGCTGTGACTAGTGGACCTTCGACAAGCCTCACTAGGGCTACTGTATATGGAGTCATGCCTTCGTAACCCTCGGGAGCGTCATAGATAGTAGTAAATGAATAAACCTCACCCTTGCCGGAAAAAGTGTATGGGGTTTTGCTTTCTCCATTACAACTTGGGCAGATGTCTCTGGGAGGAAAGATCTTTTCATCGCAGTGGGGACAACATTCTCCGACTAGTCCATATCTTTGCTGCTGTAGTCGCCAGTGCCGGGAGATTTCCATTTGATCATTTGACGGACATCGGGTCCAAAACCCATGTTTTGACATATTGCTATTTGGGTTTTGTTTGGTATATTTAATTTATGGGAGACAGAGTAGATGTGCTAGCTAAGTTTTCTTATGGTCGGGCCTGGCCGGAAAAGTTTTGGTGGCACGGGCGAGAGTACCAAGTAGTGACGATAAATCTTATTTTTCAGAGAAAAGATGGTGGGAGAAAATATACATGTTTTGCAGTGAGTACTGCCACCTTAGA
>CAYHIN010000002.1:0-39305 GCA_964356705.1 uncultured Gammaproteobacteria bacterium | reverse complement strand
CCACCCATTCTAAAATTAACAAATAACATCGTGGAGTTTTTTGTAGGAGCAGAAGGGCGACTGGCTGCGATATCGGTCGAAACCGACAGGCCTCTCGGAGCACTACCTAGACCATGGGAAGCTTTGGCACAAGGAGGAGAAAATCTAGAAACATTTTTGGATGATCCGGCAATCCAAAATAGAATCCGAAGTGTAGGGACTAAATATATCAGAATTGATCATGTGTTTGATCTGTTGGGAGTGGTTGGTAGAAATAACTCTGGACAGCTGACTTACGACTGGACGCGATTGGATAATCTGGTCAATAAGATCCAAACTGTCGGAGCCACGCCTTTTATCTCTTTGTCTTATATGCCGTCGGTCATGACCGCCTCAGATGAGGTGGGGGAACCCAAAAATTGGAACGAGTGGTCGGCAATCGTGCGAGCAATTATTGAAAGATATAGTGCCACCCGGGGGATTCAGGATATGTATTACGAGGTGTGGAATGAGCCAGATCTGTTTGGTAAATGGAAGATTGGTCGAGGAAAAGATTATTTGAATTTATACAAACATGCGGCGATTGGAGCAAGGCAAGCGACCGGAACTAGACCATTTAAACTCTGTGGACCTGCAACTACTGGATTGTATAAGAATTGGATGGATAAGTTTTTTCCTTATGTATTGGGAAACAATTTGAAGTTTGATTGTTTTACATGGCACAGATATGACCTGGATGTGTTTAAGTATTCTGAAGATGTGGATAGTGTAGAGGCATGGATCGAATCGCATCCATATTTTGCCGGAGTAGAAAAGATCGTGACCGAGATGGGGCCAAATAGCGAGGCTGGAAATGAAAACAACACAAAAACGGGGGCCGCACATCTGGTGGCGGTCATGCGAGAGCTGATGGGTAAGGTCAAATATGGATTTTCATTCTCGGTCACTGGCGGATGGGGAATCGTGGATAACCAGTCACCCCGATATCAGGCTCTACAGCTATTGTCGAGACTGGGAAATAACCGCTTGGGAGTGTTCGGAGATGGGACTTGGGTGCGGGCAATTGGAGCCCAGGATGGAAACAATTATCAGGTCTTACTGGCCAATTATGACCCCAAGGGGACGCATGCTGAAAATGTGCCGGTGACTTTTATGAACCTGAGAGACCAAAATTTCACTTTGAAGAGATTTTTGCTGGGACACGGAGCACTGCCTGATATCCAGGTTGCGACCACTGAGGCGATATTGCAAACAGAGATCTCAATGACCGCAAATTCTGTAGTACTGATCGAGTTGCAACCCCGTTAATCGATCTTCAAGATACTTAGGAATGCTTCTTGGGGGATGTCGATACGACCCACGTGCTTCATGCGGGATTTGCCTTTTTTTTGTTTTTTCAGCAACTTGTCTTTTCGAGTCTGATCGCCACCGGACATCTTGGCCAGGACGTCCTTTCTAAAAGATTTGATATCGGCTCTGGCTAGAATTTTTCCACCGATGGCGGCTTGGATAGCCACTTCAAAATTTTGCCTGGGGATAATATCTTTTAGTTTTTCGACTAAACCCTTGGCGAGATGGTCGACTTGGGCCCGAGGAAGAATCTGAGACAGGGCGTCAATCTTGTCTCCCGCTATTAAGATGTCTAAACGAACAAGATCGGCTGGCTCGTAACCTATCAATTCATAATCTAGAGTGGCAAAGCCCTGCGATACACTCTTCAGTGTGTCGTAAAACTGCTTGATGAGCTCGGACAAAGGCATGAGATAGTGCAAATTTACGATCTGGCCTTTGTAATCCATATTTTGGAGAGTCCCCCGGTGATTTTGGCACAGCTGCATGACCGGACCGGTGAAATTGTCGGGAACGAAAATCGATAAAGCGATAATTGGCTCTTTGATCTGATTGATCTCAGACGGGTCTGGTAAATCCATGGCTTTGGAAATCTCAATTGTTGCGCCATTTGCCATCTCGATCTCATAACTGACTGAGGGGGCGGCTGCTATAAGACTCAGATTGAATTCCCTCTCGAGACGCTCTTGGACGACATCGGCGTGCAAGAGGCCCAGTAAACCTACGCGAAAACCGTTGCCAAGAGCTGGTGAAAACTCGGGAGTATAGATAAGAGCACTATCCTGGAGCTTGAGCTTATCTAAAGCCTGATGCAACAAGTGAATATCGGCGCCATCGGTGGGATAGAAACTTACGAAGACCACGGGCTTGGCTGGGATGTAACCCGGTAATGCAGTTGTAAGTTGTGAGTTTTCGGTTGTAAGTGTATCTCCAGTTGTAAGTTCGGATAGATCACGCAGGCCGGTGACGACGTAGCCGACTTCGCCAGCGTTTATTCTATCTATGGGTTTTTTGGTGGGAGAAAAGACTCCGATTTCGATGGCGGTTGTAGTTGCTCGAGTAGCCAGAAGATACAACTTGTCTTGTTTTTTCAGAGTACCGGAATAAAGCCTGACCCAGGCGATGACGCCAAGATGAGAATCGTAATTGGAATTGAAAACCAATGCTTGTAAGGGTGCGTCGTGAGTAGTGGGTAGTGAGATAGGTAGTGTGGGCGGAGGGATGCGGTCGATGACTACTTGTAACAATTCGATAACGCCCTCGCCCGTTTTTCCTGAGATTTTGAGAATTTCATCTTCGGAGAAACCCAGGATGTCCTGCATCTGGGCTAGTGAACTTTCGACGTCGGCTATCGTGATATCGATTTTGTTGATGACGGGGATAATCGTGAGATTTAGTTTTTTGGCTTGGTTGTAGTGGGCCAGAGTCTGGGCCTGGACTCCCTGGGTGGCGTCCACCAAAAGAATGGCGCCTTCACAGGCGGCCAGAGATCTGCTCACTTCATAAGCAAAATCGACGTGACCTGGGGTATCGATAAGATTTAAGATATATCCCTGATAATGCATACGAACAGGGGCCAGCTTGATCGTGATCCCCCGCTCTCTTTCGATGGGATTGCTATCTAGAAGCTGGGCTTGCATATCGCGCATTTGAACCGTTCCAGTAATCTCTAACAATCGATCGGCCAGTGTCGATTTGCCATGATCCACGTGGGCAATAATGGCGAAGTTACGGATATTCTGCATGAAGCTATTTTAACAGGCATGGCTGAGTCAAGTGGAATTGACTTGTTTTGAAAATTTTGGGCGGTAATATGAGGATATGAAGCAAATGCATGAGACTCAACTACAAATCTTGAAGAAACTGCTATTTACCCCGTCTGCTAGGTATGCGGAAATGAAACCTAACTCTGAAATGGAAAATAATAAATATGATTTTCACCTGGATCAATTAATCAAACTGGGGTATGTCATAAAAAATGACAAGACATATTCTTTGACACCACTTGGGAAAGGCTATGCAAATGAGATAGATTCAGAAAAGATCGAGATAACCAAACAATCTAAAATCTCGGCTTGGATCTGCGGAATAAGGGAACAAGATGGAAAGAAAGAATTTTTGATTGGGACTCGCCTAAAACACCCCTTCTTTGGATGTCAGGGGTTTATGACATGCAAAGTTAGATATGGAGAAAAAATAATTGAAGCCGCAAAAAGAGAGCTAAAAGAAGAGGCTAATCTGACTGGAGACCCCGTGATGGTAGGCGTCAAACACTTCCGAGTATTTGATAAAAAAACAAATCAACTTTTGGAAGATAAGTTTATGTATTTATTGAAAGTTATTAACCCCGAAGGGGAATTGCACAATACGGAGGAGGGAGAATTTGCATGGACTGAAGACGTGAGAAAATATATTACAAAACCGTTTGAGGATATAGAAGAGTTCATGAAGTATGTAGAAGAGGCAGACAAGTTTTCGGGGAAAATAAGTTTTGTTGAGATAGATCACTGGAGTGAGAAGTTTTAGTTCTGGTCTGAGGCGGGGAGAATGACGGGTTCGGTGATCTTTGTGGGTGGCTGGGGAAGAAGCTGGGATTTGAGATTTGTGACCCGCTTTATTAAATCAAAGAAGGACTGGAGTCCGGGGACTTTGAATATCATACAGAGCAACAAATAAACTGTGAAACCGATGGCAGAGGTGACGATGGCGAGGGCTAGCAAGGGAATGGTGTGAGTCGTGTCAAAGACAAACTTGTCTAGAATGCGCATTGGAATCCAGAGGAAAATCCCAGTGACGAGGCTGACAAAAATAATCTTTACAAGCGAGACGGTGGTAGTCTTGGCTTGGGCTGCGGTCAGCTCTAACTTTTTGTGTAGGAGAACAAAGAGAACTGCGCTCTCACCAATGGTCGTTATCGAAATAGCCAGAGCTAGACCAAGTATGCCCATATCGGTGTAACTCACTAGCAAGACACTCAAAATGGTGTCAAAGATGGCGGCGGCGAAACCTACGATCAAGGGTGTCTTGGTATTGTGCAGAGCGTAAAAACCGCGAATGACGAGGTGCATGATGGCCGCAAAAGTGGAAGACAGAGCCAAGATGGCCAGCGCTTTGGCGGTAAGTAGAGTCGCGGTCCAGGGAAAACTACTAGAGCCAAAGACAAGGCGGACAATGGGAATACGCAAGACTATAAATAAGGTGCTGACCGGGAGGGCCAAAAAGGCTACCTGGATAAGAGCAGAGGAAAAAGTGTGATAGAACTTGTCCTTGTCCTCCAAGCTGGACTCACGGGACAAGGCAGGCAGAGCAGCCTGGCCGATGGATACACCAAAAAGAGTAGAGGGGATGGTATAGAGCAGGCGGGAGACATTGAGAAGCGATAGAGAACCGGCGGAGAGTAGTGAGGCCAGAACTACTGAGACAAACTGTTCGATCTGGTCGATGCCTAGGGCCAGAGCCCGGGGAGGGACGAGCTTTACAATCTCTTTTACACTGGTGTGAGAAATGTCCAGCTTGAAAGTAAACTTGAAGCCCAAGTGGCGAGCTAAAGGCAACTGAATGGCGACGTGGAGGACGGAACCGATGACGACACCGATGGCTGGCGCATAGATGCCAAGCGAGGGGGTAAGAATAATGGTGCCGAGGACAATGCCAAAGTTATAAAAAAGTGGGGCGAGGGCGGGAATCAAAAAACGCTGATGAGACTGGATAATACCGGTCAAGAAACCAGAGACGGAGAAAAAAATCTGAGAGATAAGAAGGATCCTGAGCAGGGTGGACATGATCGTGATCTGCTCGCCCGTGAACCCGGGGGCGATGAGGCGACTGAGTGAAGGGGCCTGCCAAAAAATAAGCAGGCTGATGCCGGCCAGAAGAAAAACTACCAGATTGAGAGAGACTGAGGCCACGTACCAAGCCTCGGACTCTTTTTTTACTAGGAGACGGGAAAAAACAGGGATAAAGGCGGCAGACAGTGACCCAATTACCAATAGCTGAAAAATAGTGTCCGGGATGACAAAAGCGGCGTAGTAGACATCCAGAAGACCTGCGGTATCAAAAAAGTAGCTAATCAGGAGGCGCGTTTTGAGCAAACCGACGATATTTGAGAGCCCATAAGTGACCATAATGACGAAGGCGGCGGAGAGAATATTGTTTTGCTTGCGAGTGAAAAAGGCCGAGCCATTTTTGAGTAGATCACGCATCTGTGATATTATATGCGGGCTATGCCGATAACGACAGGGGCTATTCGCAAGCTGCGAGCAGACAAAAAAAAGCAAAAAGTGAACGTGAGAGTGAGATCGGCTTTTAAACAGGCTCTAGTTTCTGCACGAAAAAAACCTACTAAAGAGATGATCGCTAAGGCCTTTTCTCTTTTGGATCGAGCAGCTAAAAAAAGTGTCATCCACAAAAACAAAGCTTCGAGACTCAAGTCCAGACTTTCGGCTCTGGTAGCTGGTAAGTGAAGTTGATATACTGGTTTTATGCCTGCCCGGGTAAAAGAGATTAATCTGCTGCAACCATCGGAATTTGAGGAATCGTTTGGGGGGAAATTGTTGAAATGGGCGGTCAGTACGGGGAGATATATCATTATTTTAACCGAACTGGTCGTGATTGTAGCCTTTTTTTCGAGATTTAAGTTAGATCGAGACGTGTCCCTTCTGACCGACGAGATCCAGGGTCAGGTGAATATACTAGAGGCGAATGAGCAACTAGAACAAGATTTCCGATCATCTCAAAGTAGAGTGGTTACCGTGGGGAAACTCTTAGGAGACCAGATGCAGACAAAGGTCATTTTGGACAATCTGATCTCGGACAATGGAGGCCGAACAACACTATCAAGCCTGAGCATCGTGCCGAGCCTAGTCACACTCACTGGACAGGCGGGAGACGAGACAAAGCTCGGAGGATTTTTGGCGAATCTGGCAAAAAATCCCAGGTGGAGGTCTGTGGAGGTAACCGAGATCTCAGGGGACAAAGATGTGGGTGTCAAATTTACTTTGAGTATAAAAAGATAGTATGGCGTTTGACCACAAAGACAACTTGGCTGCGTATCGTAGATATCTGAAGACGATGGAAGAAAAGCCCGGGCTAAGAGATAGTGCATTTCTTATCTTGTCCTTGATCTTGGTGATATTTCTTTCTGCTTTTGCCTTAAGACCGACGCTTGTCACAGTTGCATCACTGTTCGGACAAATCCGTGAGCAAAAAATGATTGCTAATCAGCTCAATAAAAAGATCCAGAACTTACAAGTCGCGTCTGATTTGATGGAGACCGAGAAGGAGCGACTGGCCTTGCTGAATCAGGCATTGCCCAATACCCCGAACGTGTCACAATGGGTGGAATCAGTGCAACAACTGTCTATAGAATCGGGGGTTGTAGTGGAGTCTTTGTCTCTGGGAAACACCGTATTCGGAAGACAGATTCAGCCAGAAAAAATAGAGGTGGTGAAAACCAATTTTTCTATCTCTATCAGCGGAGATTATGATCAGGTGGAAAGTTTTGTTACGGGGTTGGAGGATTTTTTGAGAATTACTATCGTTACAGATCTGCGCTTGAGTAGAAACCAAGAGGGTCAACTAAGTGCTAATGTGAAAGGGGCTATTGCATATGAAAAAAAATAAGATGGGTCGTGATACGATCTTGCTTTTGGTGCTGACTTTGATAACAATAGGTTGTTGGATAGGATTTGAAGTATACCGGGCTTATAACACCCCGAAACTACCCGAGGGGGTAGAAAGACACCTGGTCCCCCTTGATCCTTCCTTAGATAAAAAAACGTTAGAAATCTTGACTACAAAAAAATGAGGCGAGAATTTAGATTGCCAACTATCTTGGGGGTGCTAATTGCTTTTTCTGGTCTGTTGGCTGGTCTTGTCTTGGTGAAATCGAATCTGGGAGGATTGGCATCCGCCTCAGTTGGCGAAATACCCTCCGATGTTAGGATTACAAACGTGAGCGATACGGGATTTACTGTATCCTGGATAACGTCCAAGGCTACTTCTGGTTTTGTGCAATATGGTCTGGAACAAGAAATTCCAGACTTAGTAGTCTCAGATGAGAGAGACTTGAGAAATGGAAGCATAGATAGTTATTTTACTCATTACGTAAATATTCAAGGCCTTGTAGCTGAAACCGAGTACAATTTTAAAATAGGATCTGGTAAGGGTTTGTTTGGTCAAGCAGGAGAAACCAGCTACCAAGTCAAAACTGGCCCGAGAATTTCGACCGTGCCTATGGCCGATGTGGCTTATGGTCAGGCAAACACTGCAACCGGAAATCCGGCTGATGGAGCGTTGGTATATCTATCTATGTTGGGAGCCGCACCCCGATCTGCATTAGTAAAATCGTCAGGGTCGTGGGTAATTCCCTTGTCTACTACAAGAAACATTAATCTAGACGACTATGTTCAATATGACAAGGAGTCTGGAGTTTTGGAACTGACTGCCCTCGATGGTCAGGGAGGAGTTTCCGTGGTCACGACGACGACAAATGAAGACTCCCCACTGACACTAATCGTGCTGGGAGAGAATAATAACCAAGCTACGGCTACCCCGTCGGCAACTCCGATCCCAGATACGAGTGACGAAGAGGGAGGGTCAAAGTTTTCGGGTGAGGTCGGAGAAACTATGGTATTACTGGCTCCAAAGTTCGGTGAGGAATCAACCCGCAGACCAGAAATAGTGGGTAAGGCACCAGCAAACACCGAGATAACTATCGAGGTCAATTCGGAGACTCAAATTAAGACTACACTGTTTACTGATGCTCAGGGTAACTTTTCTTTTGAGGTTCCATCGGATCTGGAACCCGGAGAACACACGGTTACTATTACAGCCCTAATAAACGGGGTGGTGAAAAAAATCACCAGATCCTTTGTGGTACTAGCCGCTGATCTCAATGGAGAGCTGGGACTCACAGCAAGTCCCTCGGCCAGTCCTACAACGACCACCATACCCACGCCAACTACGCGGACCCTCTCTCCCACGGTAACATCGTTCCCAACACCCACGAGCGCTGTGACAACAACCATTACTCCGACTGTGACCGTGATACCTACTGGCACACCAATACCGACTGGCGAAGCTGTACTGCCAGGCTCTGATCTGCCGGTAACTGGAGATGGAGACTGGATCTGGCTGGTGCTGGCTGTAGGTGGAGCGTTTTTGATGGGTGGGGTCGCAATGATGGCTTTGTGATGGCTGATATGCTCAAAATCAGCTACAATTAGGCTTGTGAAAAAGATAAAGATTGGTTTGGACTTTGACGGAGTAGTGGCATACAACCCATTTCGAGTAATCAGAGCGCCGATTACTTTTTTTAAAAGGAAGATATTAAAGAAAAGGGGGACGAGGTTTTTTGTTCCCAAGAATGATTGGCAAAAGGGATTGTGGAGAATCCTCCATGAATCGAGTGTATTTCCAGCAGATGGGGTGGGGCTATTAAAGGAGATGGCCAAGAATCCAAAATACGAGTTTCACCTGATTACCGCTAGATATAGTTTTTTGCGAGGCGATTTGGACAAATGGCTGAAGAAAAATGGACTTACGAATATTTTTACCTCTATTAATTCTAACGACTTGGATGAACAGCCACATTTGTTTAAGGAGAGCATGGTGAGTAAGCTCGGGCTTGATTATTTTGTAGAGGACAATTTGGATATTGTGAGTCATTTGAGAAAAGCTACCCAAGTGAGAATCTTTTGGATTTACAACATACTGGATAGACATTTGTACCCTAAAGACCCAGAAAGCTATCCATACTTAAGATCTGTGTTATATGAAATTCAGAATCAGTAGACTAACTTACTATCTTCAGACTGGGTGGGCGCTGACTAAATACTTTTTGAAAGGTCCGAAGATAAAATTTGTTTTCGATAGACTGGAAGACTTAATAGAGATAAAGGAAATAATCATCGATCGTGAATATCATAAGCTAATCGGATCAATATCAAAAAAGGACCGGGTGATAGTGGATATCGGTGGAGGTATGGGAGATTTTGCAATCCTGACTGCGGTTGAACATCCGTGGACGAAAATTTGGTCGTTTGAACCCGATACCAAAAGATTTTTGTTGTTGAAAAAAAATTGCGAAAATAACAGTGTAAAAAACGTATTTGCTCTGCAAGAGGCGGCAACCAATCTTGAACTTGTCTCCAGGATGATTGGTTCGAAAATTGATGTGTTGAAGATCGACTGCGAGGGCTGTGAATTTGATATCATAAGAAGTGCTACTAACAAACTACTGAAGGGAATCAGAGTGATAGTAATGGAGTACCACTCGTGGGCTGGAGATGTAAACAATCTATACAACAAATTAGAAAACGCGGGGTTTAAATGTACATTGATAACCCGAAAAGGCGTGCCTGATTTGGGCCTGTTATTAGCATCGCGATGAAAATATTATTTTCTAATACATATTTTTTGCCCTATGTTTCTGGTGTAACTGTATATATAGATAGAGTCGCAAAAGAACTGACCTTGCGAGGACATGATGTGAGAGTCTTGTGCATGAGGCACACGAGTGATCTGCTCAAAACACAAATACAGGATGAGGTGAAAATAATTAGGGCCCGCCCAGATGTAAAAGTAAGTAAGGGTTTTTTGTCTTTTGATTTTGTCATAAAAGCGTGGGTCCAAGTCCGCGAATGCGACGTCTTAGTAATAAATCTGCCCCAAGTGGAAGGATTTGTCCCAGCTTTTTTTGGGAAATTGCTTGGAAAAAAGATCGTCGCCATCTATCACTGTGAAATAGATTATCCAAACAAGATTGTGCAGGGGGTCGTAGAGGCAGCCAACTGGCTGACCTTGAGACTGGCTAGAAAAATAATTGTTTACACTGAGGACTATGCGAAGGC
Organism: uncultured Gammaproteobacteria bacterium; assembly: GCA_964356705.1. Lineage (GTDB taxonomy): Bacteria > Patescibacteriota > Microgenomatia > CAZETR01 > Amesbacteraceae > CAYHIN01. Next base: position 29,124 of record CAYHIN010000002.1, on the reverse strand, counting down.
GAGTAAACTCCTGGCGGGATTTTTGGATAAGACGGTGTATGTATATCCTCCTGTTCCACAACCTAGTGGCTCACTGGATGTGAAGAAGCCCAAAGGACAGGTATGGGTCGGGATGGCGGCCAGACTGGCTGTCGAAAAAGGATTTGAGTATCTGATCCAGGCACTTGAACACTTGGATAGAAACGTCATGATAGTAGTTGCGGGGCCATTAGACCCAGTGGGAGAACAAAATTATAAAGATCAAATAATGAAACTGGTGGAAAAATATAAAGATCGAGTGAAGTTTTTGGGTACGGTAAAACCAGATCAGATGGGTGGTTTTTATAAATTGATCGATGTTTTAGTGCTGCCTTCTGTGAATTCAACTGAAGCTTTTGGGATTGTCCAAGTAGAAGCAATGTTGTGTGGAGTCCCAGTCGCAGCCTCTGATTTACCAGGAGTGCGTGTGCCAGTTAGCGCAACTGGCATGGGCGAGATAATCCCGGCGCGAAACAGTGAAGCGATAGCTGTCGCAGTGAAGAAAATTTTGAAGAACAGAAAAAGATATGTTAAAAAGATTGACTTTCCTTATGAAAGACTATTTGCAGAAATACTTACGTGAGCGACCGCTGTTTTTGGCCTTGATCAGAGCGAGAGAGGTACTGCTATTTTCCCAATTACCCAGATTTGGAAAACCTATCTTGGACTTGGGATGTGGAGACGGTTTTTTTGCAAAGATTGCGTTTGGAAAACTGGATGTCGGAGTGGATGTAGAAGATAGCCGGATATCCGAGGTACAAGATGGTACTTATGGAAAGATAGTTACATATGATGGAAAAAAATTGCCGTTTGACGATAAGAGTTTTGGAACTGTGGTTTCTAACTGCGTATTGGAACATATTCCAAACATCGATCAGGTTTTACGAGAAACCGGGAGAGTGACTAAGCCTGGAGGACGATTTGTGACAACAGTGATGACCGCTTCTTGGGAGAAGAATCTGGTAGGAAGTGTCCTTTTGGGAAACGCCTATGTAACCTGGATGAAGAAGAAACAGGTACATTTTAATTTGCTGTCTAGTGCGCAGTGGGAAGAAAAATTTAAAAAAGCAGGATTTGAAGTGGTGCAAAAAACTGGTTACCTGTCCCCCGCTGCCTGCCGACTAATGGACATCGCTCACTACATATCTGTACCAAGCCTGATTACCAGAACCATTTTTGGTAAATGGGTGCTATGGCCAACACTCACAAAATGGTATCCCTTGGACTATTTTATAAAAATCATGAATACGCCAGTGTCAGCTGAAAAATCAGGGGCTATATTTTGGGTTCTAAAGAGGAAGTCTTCTCAAAAATAGTTACTCTTGGATGATCGTAGACGGTGAATGATTCATCGACGAAGTCGTCGACTAACCAGATACCCGGAGTGTCGCAGCTGATGCCGGCGACTCGGCCATAGTCGAGTATGGGTGGAGTAAAACAGAAGTGAATACCTGGAATGGCGAACCCGGGACGAGATGTGAATTCAGCGATTTTTTTGAAACCAGCCTTACTTGAGAATAAATCTGTGTAAAAGACTGAGGTCTGGGGATAAAAATCCGGCTTGTGAGTGACACTACCGTAGGTGCGATTGCTGGAGATGGCCAGATATTGGATCTGGGAAAGCTTGGACAGATACTGAGTACTGTCGGGATCGAAGGGACGAGTCTCGATGAGAGTATAACTCCTGTTTGAGAGAGGGAGGCAATCGTCCCAAAGATCACACGAGATGGTGGTCCCGGCGGGAATATTTTTGTACATCCATTCGGACGCGGCAACCCGAGGATGGGGATGTGTATACACTGATAAGAATCCCAGTCCCCAAACTGACCCTATAAGAAGAGTGAACAATATCACTCGCTTGGGGAGATGGCCCAAGTAGAAACCGATCATGATAGCCAGACCGGGAAAGATGGGGAGTAGGTAGCGTAGGGGCTTGATGGCTTGGGAGCCCTGGAGCAAAAAGAGCAAGAGTGTCCATGTAAGAACTAGCCACAGGCCGGAGTTCCTGATCCACTTTTGACTAATTATAGCTGCTACGAATACTAGAGACCAGACCGGACCGAGACCTACAAAAAAGAGGTTGAGCAGAGGAAAAATAAATTTTTGGGTGTCTGCCCACTGAACGGAGGGAGGGAAATGCGGGCTGGGGACCTCGAGAAACTTTAGCTGTTGCCAGTTTGCCAATAGCTTGGGATTTGGAGTAAAAAATCCAGAAAATAAATAAGGGTAAAAAAGATGGAGGGTGACAAAAATCACAACTGACATGATGAGACCTGAGAAAAAAAGTGGGCGGAGTGCGCGGAAACGAAAGAGATGGATCACGAAACCCAAGACGATAATGGGGGCAAACAAAACTGCCGAAACTTTTGCCGAGACAGCCAGACCAAAAGTAAGGCCAATAAGGATAGCCTGGCGCCAGGGTCTCGTCACGGAGAGAAAAATCGTCAACAAATAAAGAGTGAGGGCCAGGCAGAAATTGAGATACGGGTCGGTGGCAAAATAGTGTGATAGCTGGAGAGGCAGAACAAAGAGCGAGTATGTCGCAGAGGCGAGAAAAGCCGATAGACGGCGACGAGCGAGATATAGGACTGTCTTGTAAATAACAAGTACCGTTGCGGTATCTACAATCGCCGACAAAACCCGTCCGACTAGATTTAGACTGGAGTAGTCATGCAGCATAATGGCTTGAGACACTGCTTTGACCAACAAAACCGGCCAGAGGCCGTATACAAAGAAGTCAAAACTTTTGTTGTGAGGATTGAGGGGAGAAATACTAGTGTCAAAATATTGACTGATTGATTGTGGCCACTGAATGTCTAGGGCGACCATAGTCAAAAATCGTTCGTCGGGATGGAGATGATAACCCTGGTCCCAATTCAGACCAACAATACGCAGCATAAAGCCAATTAAAAGAACAAGAATAATTGGGATGTGATTTTTTAACTTGTGCATGATTTTGCAACGGAGTAAACTGTCGTTTCAGTTTCAGGATTGGTATAAACTTTTGCAAATTCATTTGACCAGAGTGAGTAGTTTGGCTGTAAGAACCCTTCGTGATGAGGATTGAGCTCGACGTAAGAGATGTTGTTTTCCAGCAATAATGAGCAAGCGGTGGGTTTGTTGGGCGAGGCATATATAGTCATCGCCTCTTTCTCCCTTTGTCTTTGGTCGTAGCCATATGACCAAGTAAAGTAAGAGTAGCCGTTAAAAATTGGCAGTCCGGCGATACTGGCTGGGTGATAAAACCAGGTGCTGTTGAGGACGACTGATTTTCGAGGAAGAGTACTGTAAAACTGAATGTCCGGGTTTGTGTGTCGGTCGGACAGTATTACTTTTCTGTCGTTGATAATAGGAAAGATATCAAAGAGACCACCCAAAATAAGTATTATGTATAACGTATAACGTATTGCCGGCTTGAATTTTATGATGAGACCTGCGGTGAACATGGAGCCTATAATGACGGCAAAGTTTATGAACTTATGATTGTTGAACATATCGGGAGAGAACTGGTAGAGATTTGCGAGAAGAAATGTGACTATGGTGCCAAAGACGAGAGAGGACATCTTTTTTGAGGCAAAAAGAAAACCAATAGGTATAAAAAAGAAGTGGAGACCGAGATTGAATAACCAGAAACGAAGAGGGTTTTGGGTGATAAACCCCGGATGAAATAAAATCTGGGGCGGAACATGAGACATAAATAAATAAGGGTATAAAAACGGCAGCCCTAAGAGAGCCGAGAATAAATAAGTCTTCCACAAGTGCCTGTTTTGGATACATAGGAAAAAAAGATAAATTATGGCAATCAATAAAGCGGCTTGGTTTAGAGAAGCCAGAGTTGCCAGCAATATACCTGTGAGCCAGAGATATCTGGGGCGAGCGTAGTTTATATAGATAATCAGTAAAACTATGGCGTATGAAAAGGCCAGATGGCGCTGGTTGGTATAGATATTTAGGTTCCAGAATGCAGCGACTTTTGACTCCCTCCAGGGATAAAAGGAGGCAAACTCGGTCTGAAAAGGAACAGCCATGAGTGATTTGAGGGATAGTCCCCGATCTGCAAAATAATCGACGAAGGAGAATGAACTATTGAAGATCAGAAATACGACGGCTATAAGGGAGGCTTTTTTGCCAAAGAGATGCCCGGCCAATTTGTAAACCAATGTCATGAGGCCAAAAAAACCAATTGTGCTGAGTAGATTTAGGGCGAGGTCGGGTCTGAGACCCGCTCGCTCAAGCAGGCCTGCGCCTAGGTAAAACAAATAGTGATATCTAATGGGTTCGCCGGGGAAGAGCGGGTGCTCTGGAGGCCAATTTTGCCCTTGGGAGAAGGAGCGCATGAGGGGGATGGCGGCGCCAAAGTCACTCCAAACTTTTGATGAGACGCGGAATTCGCCATTCACGTAAGAGAGGGTGGAAAACATGAGCCAAATGGCAAAGATTGAGAATGCCAAATACTTTTTCACAAGTTTTGATTATAATTTACTTTATGGCGTCAGATATAGTGTTGACCTTGCAGTGGTGGGTGGCGTGGTGGTTTTTTGGGGTGGTGGGATTTGGGTACTGTAAACGTTTTTTTTCAAATTGGCCAGATCAGGGCTATATGCTGGCAAAAGCGTTTGGACTGGGAATAGTAGCACTGGTAGCTTGGGTATTGGGATCATTGAGAATTGTGCCGTTCAGTCTGGTGACAACACTTGCGATCGCGGGGATTGTGGGAGTGGTGGGATATGTAAGAAATACTAAAGTGTCTGTGGCCTGGAAAAAGCTGATTTTGTGTGAGGTGTTTTTTGGACTAGCACTACTAACATGGGCGTGGGTAAAAGCACATGAGCCCTCGATAAATGGACTAGAGAAATTTATGGACTATGGATTTACCAAATCGATATTACATAGCGAATACTTCCCCCCGGCTGACATGTGGTATACAGGGAAGCCGATTAATTACTACTACTTTGGACATTTGATGATGGCGATTGTGTCCCGGATATCGGGGGTAGACCTGGCGTATGGATTTAACCTAATGCTGGCGTCTACTTTTGCCTTGACAGTCTCGATGGTAGCAAGCATGGCACTTAGACTGCTGCGGCATTTGCGCGGTGATAAAAAGTGGGCGGGGGTGATGTTGACTATCTTTTTTGTGGCACTGTCGGGAAATCTGCAGACTATATATGCGTTTACGTCTGGATATAGTGGGGACGAGCCTCCACCTTTTTGGAAAATTTGGCAGCCTACTTCGGTGGGCTGGAACTCATATTGGTATCCAAACGCAACGAGATTTATCCCGTACACAATCCATGAATTTCCGTCTTACTCATTTGTAGTCTCAGATATGCACGGGCATGTACTGGATATTCCTCTGGTACTACTCGGGATTGCAATGATTTTCGAAATGTATGCCCTGGGAAAAATAGATAAGACGAAGATGGTCGTATTTGGAATACTGACCGGACTCATGTTTATGACCAATGCCTTGGATGGACTGATATATGCTGGACTGTTTGGACTACTATATGTATGGAAATACGGACGCGAATTGTTTGACAGAAGATTGCTATATGGACATATGGTTAAGTTGTTGATTGTTTTTGTTTCCTTTGGGATTACAATATCGCCGTTTGTTTTGAACTTTGAGCCATTTGTATCGGGACTAGCAGTCAATTGTCCACCGGCTTTCTTGGCCAATCAAAAGATCGGACCAATTGTCTTTGAGACGGTCGACAAATGTCAAAGGTCCCCCATCTGGATGATGCTGTTGCTGTGGGGATTCTTCGCCTACAATGCTGCCGCATTGTGGCTACAAGACTCAAGACTCAAGACACAAAACCCAGTTAATAAGATATTTTTAGTAATTAGTTTGTTTTGTTTGGGGCTGATTATTTTCCCGGAGTTTTTCTACTTTAAGGATATTTATCCGATGCACTTTAGGAGCAACACTATGTTTAAGCTGGGGTATCAGGTATTTATACTTATGTCCATTATCTCGGGGTATGTGGTCGCGACCACTCAGAGCAAGTGGTACAAACTGGGAGTACTGCCGCTGGTCTTTTTAATTGGTATTTATCCATATTTTGCCGTGAAATCGTATTTTGGGGGACTGAAAAATCATCAAGGCCTGTATGGACTCGAGTGGTTTGAAACCAGATACCCGGAAGACTTTGAAATCGTAAAACTGATTGAGAAAAATTACCCACCAGGAAAAATGCCAGTGATCCTCGAGGCTTCGGGAGACAGCTATACTGATGCAAATAGAATCTCGGCTTTTTCGGGAGCGCCGACGGTCGGCGGGTGGCTGGTGCATGAATGGCTATGGAGAGGATACGACGTGATTGCCAAAAGAACCCAAGAAGTCAGAGATGTCTATGAAACAACAGACGTAAACGTGGCTCAAACTATCCTAAAAAAATACGATGTAAGGCTGGTCATAGTGGGAAGCGGGGAAAGGCAGAAATATCCGACTCTGGATGAAAAAAAGTTTGGAAAATTGGGTCGAGTGATATATGAGTCCGGACAGACTCGAGTGTACGAAATTATTTGAGGATACTACTTATGTACTTAGTAATAGAATCCGGAGAGTTTGGGACCAGTACCCACTGACCGGAATATGGGCGCATGTTGAGCGGGTGATACAAGTGCTCTGGCTCGCTAACTGCGTAGGAGCGAATGGAGTTTTGGCGGTTTTGGAATAAAAAATTACTAAGGGGCAAGATCTGGCTTTTTGGGATATCTGTTTTAATAGAAGTGGAGGCGAGATTGTAAAGTGCGGAGAAAGATTTTGGTGAGGATAACAATTTCTTTTGAAAAGCGGTGATGACCTTTGATTGGCGCTTTGATCTGGCAAAGTCAGTACCCTCCACTGGATCTGCCGAGTGACGGGAACGGACGAACTTGAGGGCAGCCTCCCCATTCATGTGAGTATCACCTTTGGTAAAAGTAATCTGCTCATAACGACAGGCGTAAGTGGGATCGCCTTCGCAGAGATCGTTTTCGCGGCCGGCAATTGGGTATTGGCCGTCCGTAAAAGTATTTTCCACATCGACATCAATACCACCCAGTTGGTCGATGGCTTTTACAAAAGTCGAGAAGTCTAAGACCAAAGCATAATGAATGCTTTGACCGACAAACTCTGCGACTACCGACTTGGCCAGACTGAGACCTCCCGAGTGATAGGCAGAGTTGATCTTGGCGGAGAGCTTGGGGATCCAGACATCACGAGGGATGGAGACGGTGGTAATAGTATTGGCCTTGATACTAAGAGAGGTGAAGATAATAGTATCGGTAAGGTCAGGTGACTGGTGGCTTCCGCCGCCGATACCTAAAACTAAAATATTGATGGCGGCCTGGGAGGGAGTAATGGGTAGGTCTGTGACGCCTGATCCGGGGATGATGGGACTTTTTTGGGTGAAATAATAAATGCCTATAAAAACAGTAATTATCAAGCCTAGAATTAGTAGAGGAACTTTGTTAATCTTCATTGGACTTTTATGCAATTGACTGACCTAAATCCCGACCAACAAAAAGCGGTAACTTATACAGGCGGACCCCTGCTAGTGCTAGCTGGGGCAGGATCGGGCAAGACTCGGGTTTTGACCTACCGTGTAGCATACCTACTGGAAAACTCCGATGCAAGACCGGAGGAAATACTACTTTTGACCTTTACCAATAAAAGTGCTCAGGAAATGATAAAAAGGGTGGAGAGACTGGTTGGTAGAGAGGGTGTGGTGGGTGGGACATTTCATAGTTTTTGTGCGCGAATATTGCGAAGATATGCTGGGCCCGCGGGATTGGACAGAAATTTTGTAATATTTGATGTAGCGGATCAGCTGGATACTGTAAAACGGGCCATGCTAGCTGTGGGACTGGATGTAAAGACGATAAAGCCAGGAGCTGTCTTGGGGGCGATATCGAATGCAAAAAATGAGCTGGTGAGTCCGCATGATTATGCAAATTTTGCCAGATCTAACTGGAACCGAGACGTGGCGAGGGCATACCTGGTCTATAACCAACTGATGAACAAATACAAAGCCGTGGATTTTGACGATCTACTGCTGCTCACTGTAAAGCTTCTGAAAAATAACCCAGATGTGCTGGACGAACTGCAAGATCAATTTAAATACATATTGGTCGATGAGTATCAGGATACAAATAAAGCGCAATATGAGATCACAAAGACTCTCGCAAAAAAGTATAGAAATCTGACGGTCGTAGGTGATGCAGCTCAGGCAATATATTCTTGGCGTGGGGCGGACTACAGAAACCTGTTACTTTTGAAACAAGATTTTGCGGATCTAAAAATTATTAATCTGGAACAAAATTATCGTTCGACGGAAAACATTTTGATGGCGGCCAACGAGGTGATTGGGAAAAACAAAAACCACCCCATACTAGCCTTGTGGACCGATAAGGGAGCGGGCGAAAAAATTACTGTTCACGAGACAGATACTGAGGTAGAGGAAGCTGAGTTTGTAGTATCCAAAATTCAAGATTCAGGATTCAATAAGTATTCTGACTTTGCGATTTTGTATAGAACAAATGCGCAGTCGCGCATATTGGAAGAGGTTTTTTTGCATATGAGTATTCCTTACACTTTGGTGGGTGGCGTGCGTTTTTATGAAAGAAAAGAAGTAAAAGATATTCTCGCGTATCTGCAACTAGTTATCAATCCTGAAAATGAGATTGCGATGAAACGGGCTGAGAAAAATGGGAAAGGGAGACTAGCAAAGCTACAAATCGCAAATCTCAATTCACAAATCCCAAGCTTGGAACTACTGGATGAAGTGTTGAGAGTAACCGGGTATCTAGAGCAGTTTAATGAAAACGACGAAGAAGATATGGCTCGACTGGAAAACATCAAGGAGCTGAGGTCTGTGGCGACGCAATTTCCAGTCCTAAACGAGCTGTTGGAAAATATCACGCTGACCGAAAAAGAGAGTAAAAAGGCCACCCGCCTCCGTCAAGACTACGGCGAGGCGAAGGGGGCGGTAACTCTGATGACTCTTCACTCAGCCAAAGGCTTGGAATTCCCCACGGTATTTCTGGTCGGGATGGAAGAAGGGATATTTCCCCACTCTAGGACCCTTATGAAAGCCGATGAGATGGAAGAAGAGAGGAGACTCGCTTACGTGGGGATCACGCGGGCTATGGAAAAACTGTATGTGACCTATGCCAGAAGAAGAATGATCTACGGGCAAAGATCTGGAGGAGTGGTCTCCCGGTTTGTCGCTGATATCCCAGAGAGGTTAGTAGAGGGACCTCGTCCGCCTACGCCAAAACTGCGTTTAGGCTACGTCGAGACACAGTGGGGATTTGATACTGATGGAAATTGGAAGTGGAGTCCTGAAGATTGATGGACTTGATGATTAATGATAAAAGCTCATTATGAGCTTGTCATCACGAGAAGAGGAAACACAGAGGAGGTATAACAGTCAGGCTGGGCAATGGATGAAGGCGAGTGGAGGAATCGACAGGGCGTGGTTTTGGCCAGAGGAATTAGAAGCGCTAGTGGCACTGGTCCCGACTGGTGTGTACGGGATAGAAGTTGGGTGCGGACCGGCGACTGATGGAAAGTATCTGAGACAAAAGGGGCTTGTTCCTGTCTCAGTCGACTACTCAGAAGCAATGTTGGCATTGGCTAAACAAGCAGATCCTGATGCAGATGTGAGATTGATGGATATATATGATCTAGAATTCGCTCAAGATACCTTTGAATGGTTTTGGGCTACTGCCTGTCTATTACATTTAGAAAGACCCACTGATGCGTTGGAACAATTGCAGCGAGTAACGAGATCCGGAGGTTATGGTGTAGTAACCGTTAAAGAAGGGGTAGGCGAATTGATAGACCAAAATACTGGTTACTATTTTCACTATTTTTCAGACAAAGGTATGAGTCAGATGTTTACCAGTTCTAAGATGCAGGTGGTTCGGCGTAGTAGAAAAAACGGCGGTCAATCTGGTTACGATTGGCTAACCTACGTTGTGCAGATAAAGAAATAATTGTTGACTTCGGGTAAAGTTAGGTATAGATTGGTGTTATGGAGAAAGAGGAATTGGCAGTTTTTGAAGGTAAGCAAATTAGAAAAGTATGGGACGAAAACGAAGAGGAGTGGTATTTTTCGGTTATAGACATAATAGAGGCATTAACTGGGAGCGAAAACCCTAGAGATTACTGGTTCAAGATGAAGATTAGAGTAAAATTTGAGGGAGGAAGTGAGTTGTCGACACTTTGTCGACAACTGAAATTAGTGGCTACTGATGGGAAAAGATACGAGACCGACTGTGCTAATACCGAGAGTGTATTTAGAATCATCCAATCCATCCCATCGCCAAAAGCAGAGCCTCTGAAGCTGTGGTTGGCTAAAGTTGGTTATGAACGAGTGGAGGAAAATCATGATCCAGAGCTGGCTATAAATAGAGCTTTGAAAACGTATTTGCGAAAAGGATATACACCTGAGTGGATAAACTTGCGTCTGAAAAGTATTGAGATTAGAAAAGATTTGACTAATGAATGGGAGAATAGAGGAGTAAAAGAGGGTGGGGAGTTTGGAATACTGACTGATGACATTACCCAGGCTTGGGCGGGGATGACAACTAAAAAGTACAAGAAACACAAGGGTTTGAAGAAAGAGAGTCTGCGAGATAACATGACAAATTTGGAATTAGTCTTGAATATGCTGGCCGAAACTTCCACTGTGGAGATTTCCAAAAAGGATCAACCGGAAAGTTTTCATCAAAATAGAGTAGTAGCACGTAAGGGCGGAGGTATAGCTGGAGGAGCGAGGAAAGATCTAGAAAAAACATTGGGAAAGTCCGTAATTTCAAAAGATAACTACTTGAAAGTCTCACAGAGCGCTAAAAGATTGGCTGGTAAGAAAGTCTAAGCTGTGAGTACGGGTGTGGTTTTGATGAATCTGGTAACTGGAAATGGAGCCCAGAGGATTAACTGAAGGGTTTGAATCTTGATTTTCTTATTCGGATCGTTCATATTTGATGTTGTAGCGAGATGAGAAAAGAATTTCGAATTTTGGGATTGGTCTTGATGCTGGTAGCACTGCCTATCAGCTTGGTATTGGTGAAAGACAAGATATCGTTACCTCAGGCAGCTTCGACTGAAATTTTGTGTAAGGCGTTTTCGGATAGTTTTTCTACTGCCACTTATGACAAATCTAAATGGAGAACTAGCGATTCGGGGACAGTGTCTATCTCAGGGGGGAACTTGTTGATATCCCATACGGCTGCCAAAACCACGACGGTGACATATGCTCCAGGTGGACTGGATTATGCTCTGGGTGGCGACTTTGGAATAACCCTAGACATGCCCGTGTATACGGGGACGACTGCTGGGACGTACCAGTCTCTAAAATTCAAGGCGGTCGGTGCTAGCTTGGCTTATCATGAAATCAGGAGAACGGTGAGAGATGGAAAGACATTTTTGCAAAATGAGGTGACGAGTAGCACTGGGACAAAAAAAACATCTGAGCTACAAGTGACGGGAACTGGGATCAAGGTAAGGATAACAAGAAAAGGGTCGACGGCTATTTCTTATTATCAGTCGTCAACGACAGGGGGAAGCTGGAAACAACTGGCTGCCGTAACTGGAGTTTACACAGGTAAGGGCAATGTCACCCTCCGACTAGTGACTAAAAATAGTACAAAAGTGAACGCTAAGTTTGATAATTTTGTGATTAGTTGTGGCACTACAGGAGGAGTACCAAAACCTCCCTCCAGGGGCAACGCTGTCCCTTCAGCCCAATGTACCCAATATCCCCAGGTCGGCGTTACGTCTCCACTAACCAAAAATTTTAGTATTAATCTAAGTACCGACGATCAGCATCTTGTTGTCAGTCAGCGGACAACAATTGCTGACTAAATCTCCCACAAAAGTACTGTGCTTGGGGATCTCTCACAACCCGGGAATCAAGGGGTGAACGATTTTGGTAGGGCCGTTTCGTTTCCAGATCCCCAAAACTCCCAAAGGTATCTAGTCTTTTCGGGGATCCTGAGTGGCTCCACGCGATTTGGAATTATGCGCACGGGGTTCAACCAATCTCTTATTCCCCAACATCTCAACTATGCCGACTGGAATCGGGATTCAGGATTTGTAAACCCTCCAGATGCAGTGGGCAACAATGAGGCCCTGACACTCGATCCGGCGGGCAGGTTGTATCTCTCGTCCAGCTACGGGTCAACGACGACCGAGTCTCGTCTTTGGAGTTGTGACATGTCGATCAATTCCCCTGCCCACGATACAGACAGTTTAAATTGTACCGAATGGACTACGGCATCGGCCCAAGCCCGGCGGGTCACTGGTATGGCCGCAAATAGCGGCTACGTTTACGTAGTATCCAACGACATTCCTGACATACAGGCCAGTCAAGCTTGTGCAACTAACGGCAAAATCGTTGTCATAAATAGCAGTACTGGGGCAGTCGAGTCGACTTATACTGGCACTCTTAGTTGTCCAGTAGATATCGACATCGATTCAGCCGGCTTTCTATACGTCGCTGATAAAGGTACGGGGGACATTCACAAACTGTCGACCAACAACGGACCGAGCATTTCCCTCCATTCAGTTATTCCCAACATGGGGTCAGTCACGGGTGTCAGCGTCAGTACAAATGGAAACAAAATTTATGCCGCCGATTTTGGAGCCAGTGTTTACCGCAAATTGTGGTGCCTGGATCAAAATCGTGCTCCTCAGACCGACCCCGTCGGATTTTGGAAATTCGATGAATCCACTCTGGCCTCACCTCTTGCCAACAGTTCTCCCTCTTTCGATCCAGAATACCCGCTCACCCTAATCCGAAACGGTGTGACAGTTGTTTCGGGGCATAGTGGAAATGCCCGAAATATTACTGACCTAACTCAAACTAACGAACGCTACATTAGGGATGCGTCCCTTGATCCCCTGCAATACCTGAGACCATCAGATGGCCAGCAGCTCACCGTCATGGCATGGGTCAAACACAATGGGGGAGATCCGGCCAAGTACATGAATATCGCCTCATACTCCAACATGAAGTTTATCTATTCCGCCAACGAGGCGTTTACTACTGGGTATGGTTTATACGCCAACAAAAACCCTGACAATGGGCCAGTAGGTTACGGGTTCTTTGTAAAAGACATGACCAATCGGGTGACCTTCCCCACAACACATAACACCGACTGGCACCACGTGGCAGCAGTATACAATGGCTCAACTTATCCCAAAACCATGAAATTATATGTTGACGGAGTAGCAAGTAGTACTGTAAATAGTACTCTTCCACTCGTGTATGAAACCCTACCCAGCTGGGAGCCTCCTCAATTTACGGTAATGTCTGCCCTCACTAGTGGTCTTGGATCTAGTGGCAACTTTGCCTTTCATGGAACAGTGGATGATGTCCGCATGTACAACCGCGCTCTAACAGACAGTGAAATAGCTGCCATATTTGGGGGTCCAATTATTACCAATACCCCGACCCCTCCAGTAGTCACCAGCACACCTGTTCCAACGAATACGTTGACACCCACGGCTACTCCAACTCCGCCTGTGACTTTGCCAATTTGTCAGGGTATGGAGGTGGCACCGGCGGGATTCTCTTCAGCAAGCGATGTGCAGTGGTATATGGTGAACCCTAGTCCATATCAATATTTGCATAGCGTTTGGCTGTCTTGGCCAGCGGCATTTGTTGCAAATTCTCGTTTGCTGAGTATTGTTCGTTTTGGAAATGGGGTGTATGGCGATACTAATATACTTTGGACGGGGTCTCTTGGTAGTTCGCCCTTTAATAATTCGGTGTGGATTTCGGGAGGAGATAGATATTTTCCTCCACTATCTTCGCAAATGTTTCACTTTTTGGCATTTACATGGGAGCGAGATTTGACCGTGAATGGGACTTTTTATCCATATACGCTCGTGACCAGGTGGGCTAGTAGTTTGACGGGTCCAGCGGTGTGTCAATCTAGTCCTTCGGTGGTCCAGAGATGATGCTTGCTTGTGACGCAAGACGTTGCTGAATGGCGTGTTGGCTTGGGGGAAGTTATAATTTTGGGGTGAGTGGGAATTGGGACATAGCGATCAGACATCCGATGCAGGGTCTTGAGTGGGGTGAGTTTCGCGAGAAGATGGGGAATAAGGTATCGAGGATCGAGGGTGAAAACCAATATCTGATTATGTGGACGAAGATAAAGCCGACAAATCTTTGGTTTGGATATTGCCCCATGAGTCCCGTACCAACACAAAAAGACATTAAGTTATTAAGTAATGAAGCGATTAAGGAGAATGGCCTAGGCATTAGGTTTGAACCTAACCATGTATCAAGTATCACGTATAAAGTATCAAGTATTTTGAAACCTGGGAGGCATTTGTTTAAGCCTAAGACTTTTTGGATTGATCTCACACAAAGTGAAGAAGAGCTGCAAAAAAATATGCACCCGAAGACAAGGTATAACATTCGCTTGTCGCAGAAACATGGTGTGGAAATATCTGAAGATAAAGATTGCATTGAAGATTATTTACTACTCATGTTTGGAAAGACGACCAAAAGACAAAAGATTTATGCTCATTCTGAAAAATATCACCGAGAGCTAGCAAAACTTTCTTTTGTTCATTTATTTAAAGCGACTTATCAAGACAAGATAATTGCCGTGTGGATGGTGTTTGCTTGGGATAAATTTATCTATTACGCTTACGGGGCTTTTGATGATGATTACAAAAATGTCATGGCGCCAGTCCTGGGATTGTGGGAAATAATCAGGTGGGGCAAGAAATCTGGTTATGAAACGCTGGATCTGTGGGGGACAGAAGAAGGAAAAGGGTTTGCGAGATTTAAGGTGCAGTTTGGACCCAAGCTTATGGAAATGGTGGGGACTTATGATTTGCCAGTCAATCCCCTGCTGTATAAATTATTTAGACTTGTGGAAGAGATAAGATGGAAAATGCTAAGGATTTTGAAGTAATACAGGACTTGAGACAATCTGATGAGTATGGGAGATATATGGAGAGGATTGGGTGGAAAACGATAAGTTTTCAGGATTCAGGTAACAGTTTTCAGTTATTTGTTAGAACACTAGGACCAGTGAGTATTGCCAAGATCCAGAGAGTGAATATGCCACTGCCAGATCTGAGTGAGATACTGAAAAAGAATAGAGTGATGATGTGTAAGGTGGAGCCTCTTTCTGGACAATCAACCGGATTTCGCCAGGATAATTGGCCGCTACTTGCTAGTAAAACTTTACGAGTAGACTTGAGGCCGAGTGAAGAAAAAATCATGCAGTTGTTCAGTAAGGACTGCCGATATACGCTGAGAAAGTTTTCAAGTAAGAGTTTACAGTTTTCAATTAAGTTGAATCAGTTTGACAGTTTTTATGAAATATGGAAAAAATCGTCCAAAAGAAAAAGTCTGTGGATACCCAGTAAAAAAGATTATGACGCTCTGATCCAATGCTTTGGAGAAAAGGTGTTTTCGGTCTGCATTGATAACAATGCAGGGGCTTTGGTACTAATGCATGACAAGTGCGCCTACTACTATTATGCAGGGGCTACAAAAGAAGGTAATAAGAATAACTTGCCTTATCTTGTCGTATGGGAAGCTATGAAAAAAGCCCGCGAAATGGGATGTAAGTCCTGGGACTTTGAAGGAATTTACGACAACAGATGGCCAAATAAAGGCTGGCTGGGATTTACCAGATTTAAAAAAGGGTTTGGAGGAAAAGAAATTGAGTTTGCAGGCAGCTTTGTGAAGTGGAGACTACCTATCTAGTGGTCACACAACTCAAAGAAATCACAGTCTCCACAATAAAATGATTTGTTGCATTTGAAATCTGACTGGCTAATCTGGCGGGCATATTCATAAATTTGGTTTTTTGCTTCTTCTAACTGATCTGCCGTGCGAGACGTCGTCACTTTTTCGCCGGTTTCAAAATAATAGAGACTGAGGACTACTTCTTCTGCTTTTTTTGCAAAAGGAGAGTTGGGCAGCATGGTGGCCGCTAACGCGTAAAATGAGAGCTGGAGATTTTGATCTGCCTCTTTTTGGGTCAAAGGCTTGGCAGTAGTCTTGTAATCAATAATCTCTATCTTTCCGCCTGGGAGCTGATCTACCCGATCTATCTTTCCGCCGATCTTCAATCCGTTTAATGGCACAACGAATGGCTCTTCTAGCTTGAGGGGGAGATTTTGGGGATCAAACTGGTGGGTAGCGAAGTCTGTTAGGAACTTTTTTCCTTTGGCTCTGTACAATTCTTCGTGTTTTTTGTTTTCGAAACCTCCTAATAACCAGTTTTTATCCAGAAGACCGACAATGTCTGGTTTGTCACCTGCCTTATACTTCTCGTAATACTGCTTGAGGGTCAGGTGAATAACGTTGCCAAAAGTGCTGGCAGCAGATGGTGGAGTCGGGAGATGCAAAAGATATTTGGCTTTGTAGTGCAAGGGGCAGTCGAGGAAGGTCTGAATTTGACTGTAACTTAAATATGTTACAGCAGCGCTAAGCGCCAAGTGCGAAGTGCTAAGGGTTTCTGATTTTTTGAAAACGAAATTGTTAGATGGTTGAATGGTTGAATGGCTAGAGTTACCTAGAGTTTCAGTGATGAATGGTGAGGGTTTGCGGAGGCGCTTGGCGTCACCGTAGTAATCACTACTAGTCAAAAACAGCTTGTCTTTGGCACGGGTCATACCAACGTAAAACAACCTGCGCTCTTCTTGGAGATGAAAATCACCTCCAGGCAAAATCTCTTTTACCAGATCATCTGGGATGGGCAGAGTTTCGCTTCGTGAAATTGAGGGGAAGCGACCTGAGACCAAACTGACCAAGAATACGACCGGAAACTCCAGTCCTTTGGCCGAGTGGATGGTCATGATATTTACAGCGTTTTCGGTGGACCAGTCTACCTCTGCTGCTTGAGGAGAATCCCCGGATCTGGCCAGTAGATCTAACCAATCTAATGATTCTTGCAGGCTTCCGTCTGCGGACTTCAATTTGTTGAAGAACCTGACGATATTTAGAGCTTGTTGTTCTTCTTCTTTTGAGTCGTAATTTACGACTTTCTTTAAAAGACCAGTGTCTTGCAAAAAAGTGTAGATAATTTGTCCGGCACTGGCTTCTCGAACTAGGCCTAAATATTTATTTACCAAATCAGTGATGGGCTTGAACTGGGGATTTTCCTCGGCAGCAACAAACAATGAAAGATTTTCTTTTTTGGCCGTTGCGGACAGATCTGCGATAGCCCTGGGTGAATGAGAAAATATGGGCATTGAGAGAATACGGTAGAAAGAGGTGTCGTCACCCAGATCGGACAAGACATGGAGAAGAGCCGTAAGATCGCGGATCTCGGGCCGGTCCAGAAGCTTACTGGGACCTAGGAACTGGTGGGGAATGCCGGCTGCCTCCAAGGCTTTGATAAACGGCAGGGCGTGGGAGTTGGCACGCACAAGGACTGCAAAGTCCTTGGGTTGTAGGTTGTGAGTAGTTTCGGCCCCGGGCTCTTGCAGAAGTGAGACAATTTTTTGCGCGACGCCATCTGCTTCGGACTCGGCGTGAGAGAAGTGGAGATGCTCGATCTCTTCCCCAACGGCTTTTCGAGAAGAGGTTAACTTTTTGTCTATCTTTTCTATTATTTCTAATCGATCAGGATTGTTGAACTGGATCAGATCATGGGCATGATCCAAAATAGTCTGGGTACTGCGGTAGTTTTGGGTGAGGACTACTAATTTTGAATTGGGATAGGTTTTTCTGAATTGAATGACGTTGGAAACGGCGGCTCCGCGCCATCTGTAGATGGCTTGGTCATCATCGGCGACCACGGTGAGATTTTGGTCTTTACCTGCCAATAAATTTACCAAAATATTCTGAGAATAATTTGTGTCCTGAAACTCATCGACCAAAATATATTTAAATTGCTTCTGATATTTTTTCAGAATCTCTGGCCGGTCACGAAAGAGCTTGAGAGTCCAGGTAATCAGATCTCCAAAATCTAGCTTGCCTTCTTTTATTTTCAGTGATTCGTAATCCGAAAAGACTTTCGCTAATTCTTTTTCTGGATCACCTTTGTCTTGGGCCCAATGTGAATATTGTTCGGGAGTAATGTCCTCGTCTTTGAGACGGCTGAAATGCTGAAGTAGGGCCTCGATGAATTTGTAGGGATTGCCCAGAGGGCGAAAGTAAGTGATATCAAAATTAAAGAAATGCTTTTTAAAAAAACTCAATGAATTGACGCCGGTCAGAAGTTCGTAATCGGTGGGCAGGCCGATGTGTAAGCCTTCGGATCTGAGAACCCGGTCGCAAAAAGAATGAAAGGTGAGAATCCATAACTGGGTGTAGCCGAGAGGAAGCAACTGGTCGACCCGAGTCTCCATCTCGTTTGCTGCTTTTTCGGTAAAAGTGAGAGCTAGGATCTCCTCTGACTTGGCCTGACCTGACTCAATCAGATGTTTGATGCGCTGGGTGATAACCATGGTCTTGCCGGTGCCCGCGCCGGCGATGATCAGGAGTGGTCCTGAGCCGTGCTGAATGGCCTCAGTTTGCTGGGGATTGAAGTTTTTTTGGTTTGAGTCTGTTGACATATTGGGCTATAATGTTGATTAAGTAGTCGGCACGCGCTTGGCCCTCTTTACCGTAACTGTTAAGGATGTACCAAGGGCCCGGCTATTTTTATTGATCTTATCAACTAAGGTCGTTAATTGTTGAGCTGTCACCCTTTGAGATCCTGTTTCCGGAAGCCGAAAGGACGCTAGAGCACGCTTGTGAGCCAATGATTCTTTGCCAATGAGGCTAAAACGAATTTCACACACGAATTTCCTGTTTCCTGATAAAATTTTCAGGCATTCTAGAATTTGACTTTCCTTGCCTATATATTCTTTGTCTATAATTATGGTTTCCGATTTGTTTAGATGAGATTTAAGTAGTAAATAAAGACAGGCTGAAAATAGTTGAATATAAAATCGGTTTGGAGGATATTTAGATCTTAGGTTTAAAATTAATGATCTTTTGACCTGAGAGGGAACAATAAGAACTTTTGTATTCAAATCGCTGATTGCTAAGACTGTTCGTGTTTTTGAATTCTCTATCTTTCCACTTTGATCCACATCTTCACTCATAACGTAATGAGACTATCACTATCTTATTCCGAAGTAAATACGAATGATATACTTCACCTATGATGTTTTGTGGCATGGATGAAGTGGGGAGAGGGGCATTCGCGGGCCCGCTAGTTGGAGCGGCGGTGATACTAAACTCTAAATCCGAATTTCTAAATCCTAAACTTAAGGATTCAAAGAAACTAACGGCGAGACAGAGAGAGAAACTATATAATGAGATTTTTGAGAAGGCTGAAATTGTAAAAATAGAAATGATTTCGGTGAGACAAATAAATAGTCGAGGAATAGGTTGGGCAAATAAGGAAGTGTTTAGGCGTTTGATTAGACAGGTTAGGGCCGATGAATATATTGTGGATGGAAACTTGAAAATAAAGGGCGCGACTAGCGTCGTAAAAGCTG
The DNA here is from genome assembly GCA_964356705.1 of uncultured Gammaproteobacteria bacterium. Lineage (GTDB taxonomy): Bacteria > Patescibacteriota > Microgenomatia > CAZETR01 > Amesbacteraceae > CAYHIN01. The sequence continues at coordinate 9,635 of CAYHIN010000002.1, read as the reverse complement.
ACAACAAATATCCAGAAGTGATGGCAGCATCGATCATCGCCAAGGTGACACGGGATAGGTTGATGAAGAAGCTACACGAAAAACATCCTAAGTATGGCTGGGTGACTAATGTAGGGTATGGAACCAAATTTCATATCTGTGCTATCCGCGATCATGGGTCTATTCGATACCATCGAGAAGTGTTTGTGCAGACTGCCCTAAAGAATGGTTTAAAACTTTTTTCAGGTCTTAGGGTCTGTTCATAAATTTCCCTAGCATTGGCTGGCAGCTTGAAACGAGTTGCTAACTCCCATTGTGGCATGTGCAGTAATTTACACTGATATAATGAAGTCAACAAGATGGAGAATGTGTTTTTGATCGGACCAGTGCTGTTTGTCGTGATCGTTTCGATCTTAGAAAGAGTTACACCGAACTATAACTGGAAGACTGATTATGTGTCGGAACTGTCCTTGGGTAAATATGGTTGGATACAAAAGGCTAACTTTATTTTCTGTGGAGTGTGTGTCACGGGGTTGTGCTTGATGCTGGCAAAGCAATCCCCCGATATAGCAATAAAGGTGGGTTGGTACTTGGGGTCGCTCTTGGGGTTTGTAACCATAAGTGCTGGTGTCTGGGATACAGATCCACATGGGAAAACTTTCAGTAGAAACGGAAAGATACATGACAAGGCGTATCAGATTGGCATGGCAGGAATTGGAGCAGCTTATTTTCTCATCGGATGGGGATATAGGAGTAATCCTCTGGTCATGGCAGTGTCGTGGGGAGTGGCAATATTTAGCTGGATTTGGTGGCAGTATGGATACAAGATAGGAATCCCGACTGGGATTGCGCAGAGGACTGTGATCTACTCGGCTCTACTGTGGCTAGTGGCAATGGCAGTGTTTATATCTTGAATGATTTGGTCTGGACTCTCAGCCAGGACTGTCCGCATCCCCAAGCTTCTAGCCACTTCTAGATTTTCTTCTTTGTCATCTACAAACAGTGATTCTTCTCCTCTCACGCCTAAGCGATCTAGAGCAAGCTCATAAACCTTGGGGTCGGGCTTTTGTAGACCCACTTCGCACGACAGAACAACGCTGTCAAAGTCTGTAAATCCCCCGTTGTTTCTGACAATTTCTGCCCAGGGAGGAAGAGTGTTGGAAAGTATGCCCATCTTGAGATCCCTAGCCTTTAATTGTTTTATGAAATCCATTATTTTTTTATCTGTGATTAGATTTTCTTGAAATCCTGCTCGCCAAATATCATGCGTGTTTTCTGGCAAGGGCTTGCCGAGAACAGCGGCAATTTCTCGAAAGAATTGGATCTCGGTCAATCTTCCAGTACGAAAATCGGGAATCAGCTTGCCCAAGACCGGTCCCACTGTTTCTTCTGTCACACCAAAGGCTTCTGCTATACGTTTCTTTGCACCGTGGTTTTTGACTGAACCAATCACGCCAAAGTAGTCAAAAATTATGGCTTTGATCATGAAGAGATCTGATCGTCGAATGAGTAGTGGATTTTTTTGAATCCTGAATTAAACGCTACAACTTCATTTTTTATATCTTGTCCTTTGAAGCTTTTGTCCATCAACTGAGCTATTTCATTCATTTCTTTTTCTTTCATACCGCGACGAGTAATTTCCTGAGTTCCGATCCTAATAAACATGCCACCAGTGAGTGGATTGTCGAAGTTTACAGCAATATTGTTATTAAATAAGTTGTTGTATAGAGTCTTGTAGTTTCCCACTGACTCGATAAACAAGTGCGCTTGGTGATCCTCTGACCAACGATCTGTATTTGCCTTCCTTAATTTGTACCCCATCTTGTTTAACGACTCGGCAATAGCATTTGAATTTGAGACCACTTGCTTGGCATATTCCTGACCAAATTCCTTAAGCTCAAGAATTGCAGTAGACAATGCAATCATATGATGAGTATGAGGACTAGAAAATAGACAACCATTTATTATCGAGTTGGCTTTTTCTCCTAGTGCTTTGTCGCGAAAAGCAATCATGCCTTTTTGGGGCCCGGGAAGGGTCTTGTGAGTATTTGCAGTAATTACGTTTGCACCTTCTTTTAAAGGAGCTTGAAACTGCTGACCCATGATAAGTCCCATCGTGTGACTTGCGTCGTAAATGATAATAGCGTCATCTCCAAGCGCTTTACGAATATCTCTGAGATTATGGGGGTTGAGATAATAGGAAACATCCATGTAGAAAGCTTTCGCTCCCGAGGATTGAAAGTCTTGTTTAATCTTTTCAACATCAAAGGATAATGTTTCAAAATTGTATGAAGCAAAGATTTGTTTTCTCCCTACCCTATCAAGAATTCCCTTGGTAGCAAAATGGCCGCCATGGTCATGATGAACAGACATAACTGTATCCCCTGGTTCAGTTGTTGCAAGAATCGAGCACATCATGGCATGAACACCTGAAAGACAATTCAGATTTACCGATGCGGCCCCAAGCATCTCTTTGGCTGCTTCTTCGGCGGCTGTTACTAGATCTGAAATCCCTGGAAATCCTAAGGCCGTGAATGGTCCCAGGTCAACCTTTCCATCCTCACCAGCTCCCATATAGTAACGTTCGGAAAGTTTTGAGCCTAAAAACTTTCTGGCTGTCTCTGAAAGTTGAGCTTCGTTTGCGGTAAGATGCAAAAAATTTCTATCTCTTTCTTCCTCTTGATGAATTTTTTCTAAATATGAACTGATGTCCATAGGTGCGATTATAACTTATTGAATCGTTTTAAAATAATCTATTCTTCCTTCCCCTTTTACATAATAATCTGGGATTTTGGCGACTTGGACATAACCATGTTTTTCATATAACTTTCTGGCGGGGAGATACGAATCTATATCACAAGTAAGAACATGGATATATCTCCCACCATGTTCTTTGACATAATCTTCCATTGTTTTGATGAGCGAAGACGCTATTCCCTGGCCGCGATAATTGCGGTGCACAGAAACATAATCAGAGTCCATTTCATATCCTCCACTGCCGTATTTATTTTCTCGAACACCGATGGCTGCAATAATCTCTCCTTTGTCCTCTATGAACCAATAGCGATGGTTGTGGCCAGTGAGACTGTCGATTGGCGCTTGAACTACTATGGCTTTTTCGTTCGGTGCCCAGGTCTGATCGAATGCGTTTGGTCCGGTCAAGAACTCGCCTACTTTTTTGGCTGTTGCTTCGTCTGAAAGAATCTGAGGAACAAACATTATTTATTTCCCCATCTCCATCTGGGTTTTTCGCCGGTGAGGTAACAGATGATAATTAAAATGATGGAATAGAGAAAGATGCTGGGAATAAAGTTGACAATGATGTCTCTATCGGACTGAGAAGTAGATGCAATACGGTAATAATCACAGACTGAGATAAAGATGAAACCGGCTAAGATTGCCCAGCCTTGCCAAGTAGATGGGTACCAGCCCCAACCGTAAGGCTTGGCCTTGAACCAGATTACTTTTTTGTCTCGAGTGACTTTTTTAGCCATACTTTTAGTTTATCAGAATCGTCCAAAACTTCCTGGGGAACCTCCCAATATGACATTTTGTAAGTCTTGCCTTTCATTGAATATTCAAATGGCTTGCTGCCGGCGGCTTCGTAATCTGGTCTGTTGTTGTCCCCCACTTTGAAATACAAAATGTCGTCAGCTAGCATGCCGCAAGCAACACCATCTTTGTAGATACAAACTCCGCCAAACATTGGGCGATACGTAAGACCTGAGATGTCTCTGAATACCTCTTCTTTAAGATAATCAATCGAGGCGGATGATTTCATTATTCCTGTACTTGTATGTCCGTGATGCTTAATTCCTGAGTCCTCAGATCTTCACGTTCCCAAGTATCCCAATTTCGTCCTAAACTGAGACCTTCTCCGTGACCGTCAACTGGTGCATAGTCCCACCAGATTTCTGCATCTCCTGTTTTATAAAATTCTTGACCTTCTACCAATCTGACAACACAAAATTCGTCTTGAGTCAGTCGATAACTCTTTCCCTCGAAATTTAACTCTTTAGGCATTGGCTCTTGGAATGGATGATGGAATATTGTTGAGATTCCAATAATGTCTCCTGAAATGAAAAGTCTGTATTCATGGTTCCCGGACTCATCTCCTAGGACATACTTATCGTAATTCTCTCCACATTTGGCTTGATACCAAACGATGTGTTGAAGAATTTCGTATTTCTTTTCGTTTACCAAAATGAATACTCCTGGTTTCAATTTTGATATTAGAGACTGAGTACTCATGATTTATTTCTGTCTGCGAAGTGGCCGGAGTTGTCATTGTAACTTGTGATCACTCCGTCTTCACGGACGGCGACTCCTACGTACAGATCAGAGTTTTCTTTGATTACTTTTTCCAAATAGTATCCAATATGATCAACGCGGTCGGGTGAGGATAGAAAATCCTGAATACCCATCCAGGAGATGGTGCCTTCGTCGGAACTGGTAATTAAATCACCTGTAAATCGAGTTCCGACAAAAATATATAAAATATTCACAAAGCCATTACCCATAAAAACGATGAAATTTCCTTTTAGTTTTAGATCTGTGATTGTGAGACCTGTTTCCTCTGTAAATTCACGGTTTGCAGCTAAATATAATTCTTCACCTGGCTCGATCTTGCCACCAAAGCCTGAAAGTTTGTTTGGAAAAATTTGCTTATTTGCTGCTCTTCTGAGAACCAGGATCTGGTCGCCTTGAATCAGAAAGACCATACTGAGTGGGCTTATTTTGTATTGAGTTAGATCTAGATTCATTGCGACTTTATCCACGACAGTACAACTGCTGACATTTCTTTTTCTTTATCCAAATAAACGTGGTTTGCACCCGGGATGATGGCGGTTGTAAATGTGGGTGTGTTTGTTGCTTTGGATTTCATTCGATCTAAGTCGGCTTGAGGAGTAGAGAGAACATATGAATCGTCGTGCTCACCATAGAAAGCAAGCACGGGAACTTTTATCGATGCGAGCTCTGGGTAAACATCAGGGTTTCGAATAATTGGAAGCAGATCAGCTGGACCATGCTCACTGAATAAGTCGACTAGAGTCTGCGAACTCAAGAAATACCAATCCCAAATCTTTGATGAAAGTAGTTTTTCTGGTTGATCCGACGAAATGTTACTCTGTGCCTCTGACATTAATGCTGCCGCGTTTGGTTCATCTTTATAGAATAGACCTACCATGTCTGCTGCGGATGCGAGAATCACCTTGACGATCTCTGTGGGATTTTTCTCACTCATATATTTGATTACTTTTGGACCACCGAGGCTGTGACCTAGAAGAATTATTCTAGAGTAACCCAAACTCCTGGTAGTACCCACCCAAGAATCGATATCCAAAACACAATCTGAAAATCTCTCATACACAGCTCCGGCGTGCAGATTTTTGCTGGAATTAACATACGAGGGATCGCTGATCTGACCAAATCCTCTATTGTGAGAAAAGATGCAACCTACGCCTTGAGAAACTGCATACCGCCCTAATACATCACCCCAATAATTTTCCAGAATGTTGCCACTCATGCCGTGAATTACTAATAGACATATATCTGTAGGATTCTCTGGAATAAAGTGAATGCCCGGGAGACGAAGTTTGTCAGAGGTGATTGTATAAATTAGATCAAGATTGTTCATGAGCAGATTCTAGCATGTGGGTGTGGGTCAGTTTTTGACCCAGGGTGTTTGCGCTGTTACTAACATTACTCATTTGGTTGAAGGCGTTGGTCAGATGACGATTGAGGACTCCCATGTTTTCAGTCAGGTGATCGTAATCTTTTTGGGCGGCGCGCAGAGTCTGCAATATCTGGCGAGACTTGGCCTCCAATTCCTTTCCTTGAAGAGACTGAAGCAAGACCTGAAGATGGGCGTAAAGAGTGTTTGGGGAAACGGGATAGACTCTAAGATCGCGGGAAAACTTGGTGAGCTCGCGGCTGCTCACTACCTCGTAATAAATACTCTCTGAGGGAATATACATGAGGGCAAAATCCATGGTGCCTTCCTCGGGCAGGATATATTTTCTGGCGATATCGGAAATATGCTTTTTGATATCTGACACCACAAACTCTTGGGTGGGAAACTTTGAGTCAATGCACAGCAACCCAGCATCCGTCTTGAGGACCGCATCGACTTTTACCCCGGACTTAAACGAATACTGAAGATGAAAAGCGTTTTTGGGAAAACTCTCGCCGATCATCTGGGACAAGATCTCTTCCCCTAGACCACCCCGCAATTTGGGTGAAGCCAGAAAGTCCTGGAGAGACTTGATGCCGCGGCCCACCTCGGACATCTCACCTAGTGACCGCTGGACATCGGCCATGAGACGAGTGGAACTGTCTAGAGAAGACTGGACTGAGGAGAGCCAAGAAGTTACCGCAGGATCAGAGGACTTTGGCTGCGTGAGCCACCTGCGAATAAGAAACAGACTGACTAAAAAGCCGAGGATAATAATTGCTAGAATAAGGGCAGTATTCATGTCTAGAAACAAATATAACGCTGATCCGAAGAAAAGACAAATTGTGGGACTATGTATTGCCGCAGTTGTCTTTGTGGTCAGCCTGATTTTGATATTTAAACTTCCACCCGGAAACATGTGGGTGGAGACAGGGGTGATGATACTCGTTGCCATCTGGATATTTTTTCTCTCGGCTTGGATATGTAAAAGCAAAAAGTGGGGAGGGGTCGTAACTCTGGCAATACTGTATCTTCTGATCATGAATAGAATCGGGTATCTGAACTGGATAAGCTTTGGGGTGCTACTGGTCTTGGTGGGGTTGATAAGTTTAGTCAATTGAAGTAGACTTCGCGGCAATGCAAGTCTCGAAAAGAAAAGTAAATAATCTGCTGGAAAAACAGGTGACGCAAATGTGGAACCAATTGCTGGCTGACATAAAAACCCCAGAGGAAGCCGAAAAAATAATGGCGGCAATCCTGACGACTACTGAACTGTCGGCAATATCTAAGAGACTGGCGGTCGGATATTGGCTAACTAAAAAAAGAAGCTATGAAAATATAAAACAAAATCTGAAAGTATCGTCCGCTACGGTGGCTGTGGTGCAACAAGGACTTAAAAGTGAGGGGTGGAAGATGGCGCTGAAAAAAATAATGGCAGAGGAATGGGCTACTCACGCCGAAGAGACAATTAAAAAAATGTTTAAACTTCGACGTGAGAGTTGATCAGTTGTCAGTAATCCAGTTTGCCAGTTAAGTTAGATAGTTATATAATCCATCTTATGGCCACCAGAAGTTACATGATGATGCAAGTGCTCGCTTAAAGGCGGTATTTGACGTTGTCAGAGATCCGCCGAGAGGCGGTTTTTTTGTTATTTTGAGTTAAAATAAAACAAACGTGACTACAAAAAAGTTTTATATTACGACTGCGATCCCGTACGTGAATGGGTCGCCGCACGTGGGGCATAGCTTGGAATATTTTCAGGCGGACACAATTCGGAGATATCACCAGTTGTTGGGCGAAGAGACATTGCTCCTTTCGGGCGCGGACGAAAATGCATTGAAAAATGTCCAGGCGGCTGAAAAAGAAGGACTGCCAACCCAGGAATATCTAGATAAATATTCCAAAATCTGGCATGACATTTATAACGATCTGGGAGTACCTCTAGATGTATTTCAGAGAGGGTCTGACCAAGAGAAGCACTGGCCAGGGGTACAGAAACTGTGGAACTTATGCTTTGATAACGGAGATATCTATAAAAAAACCTACAAGGGATATTATTGTGTGGGTTGCGAGAGCTTTAAGACTGAGAAGGAGCTTGTGGACGGAATCTGTCCGGAACACCAAAAGAAACCAGAACTAGTGGATGAGGAGAATTATTTTTTTAAACTAAGTAAGTACCAACAAAAACTAATTGATCTCATTGAAAGTGGAGAATTACGGATTACTCCAGAGAACAAAAAATCTGAAATGCTGTCATTTATAAAATCAGGTCTTGAGGACTTCAGCATATCTAGATCTGTGAAAAGAGCACGGGGCGTCGGAGTACCAGTGCCAAATGACCCAAATCAAGTGATCTACGTATGGTTTGACGCCCTCAATATCTATATGACAGGAATTGGATATGGATGGGATGAAGCACTTTGGAAAAAGTGGTGGCCTGCTGACGTGCATGTAATTGGCAAAGACATCAATCGATTCCATACCGTGTATTGGCCGGCAATGTTGCTATCCGCTGGAATTGCTTTACCTAAATGTGTATTTGTACACAGCTTTGTAATTGTGGGAGGACTAAAGATCAGTAAGTCGATTGGTAATGGGATTCATCCTAAAGACCTCGCTGACGAGTTTGGGCTGGAAGCTGTCAGATACTTTATGTTGTCGCAGATCCCCACCTCGGAAGATGGAGATTTCACAAATGAAAGATTTAAGGAAATATATAATGCCAATCTGGCTAATGGACTTGGGAATTTGGTGTCTAGAATTGCAAAGCTATGCGAAAACAGTGGTCAGGAATTTCCAACTGTGAAAGAAAAAAAAGATTTTGTGGATCCGGCGATCGTCAAACACTTAGAAGAATTTAGATTTGATAAAGCTCTAGAATACATCTGGGAGATAATTGGGAAAACGGATGCTTTTATTGAACAAACTAAACCATGGTCACAAAAAGGAGACGAGCTCACTCAAACACTGAAAGTACTTTTGGATAGTATAAATCTGATTTCTCTTAATTTGAGACCGTTCCTACCGTCGACTGCTGAAAAAATATTGAATCAGTTTGAAGGACCAAATATAAAAGCGGGCGAGCCGCTGTTTCCGAGATTGAAATGAACTGGATCCTTCGCGTATGCTCAGGATGACAAAACTATGATTGATGCACATTGTCATTTGTATGAAGTGCCAGAGGAGATGTGGGCAGGTCTAGATCTGCAGATGATCTGCTGTGGAGCAGATTTTGAGAGCAGCGAGAAGGCGATTGAGCTGGCGCAAAAACATTCAAACGTCTGGGCTACTGTGGGAGTTCACCCTGAAGAAATGAGTAAAGAACTGGATTCTTCGCTGCTGCTCAGAATGACAAAAGAGCCTAAAGTGGTGGCGATTGGGGAATGTGGACTGGATTCGGATAGTGAAGAGGAAGTTCAATTATTCAAAGTAAACATTGAACTCGCCAAAGAAACTGGATTGCCTCTGGTTGTCCACTGTCGAAACCAGTTTAAAAAAGTGTATTCAGTGCTAAGTGCTAAGCGCGAAGTGCTAAGGGGCATCCAAATGCATTGTTGGACAGGAGATCAAGAGTGGACTAAAAAGTTTGTGGGGCTGGGATGTTATATAAGTTTTGGGGGGATACTGACTTTCAAAAACAGCCATGATTTGCGAGCGGTCGCCTCGGCCGTGCCTGAGGATAGACTACTAATAGAAACAGATAGTCCATATCTGGCCCCAGAACCCTTGCGAGGATCAGTAAACAATCCGGCTAATGTACGGCTGGTGGCAAAGGTTTTGGCTGAAACAAGGGGGGTAAGTATTGATACAATTGACAAGATAACGACAGAAAATGCAGTGAAATTATTTAAGCTGGATCCTTCGCTTCACTCAGGATGACGGGGTGGCGCTCAGGATGACCGGGGGGTCGTTCAGGATGACATTATGACTAGAAGACAAAGGAGAATACTCGAGATTATACCGGGGTTTATTGCCTGGAAC
>CAYHIN010000001.1:0-72047 GCA_964356705.1 uncultured Gammaproteobacteria bacterium | reverse complement strand
GACTAGAAGACAAAGGAGAATACTCGAGATTATACCGGGGTTTATTGCCTGGAACCTAATCTTGTTTTTGGTGTGGGGAGGGTATTTTTTCCCGACTCTCACTGCCTACTTTATCCTCGCCTTCAACGTCTACTGGGTATACAAAGGCTTTGTGGGGACGGTGGCTATTGTGGCCTCGCATTACAAAATGAAAGCATACGAACATCTGGACTGGATGAAAGAGGTGGAAGGATTTAAGGACTGGCGCGAGGTAAAACACATAATAATTCTGTTGGTGGCCAATGAGCCTCGGGACACATTTGAGCGTACAATCGAAGCTCTTTCTCACCAGACCTTGCCGCTATCCCAAATTGCTTTGGTTATGGCCACCGAGGAGAGATTTCCAGAGAACACTAGAATCTGCAACGAAATCGCAGAAGGAGTCGGGAAAAAGTTTGGAGCGGCACTGGTGACTGTCCATCCCAAAGATATAGTGGGAGAGATAAAAGGCAAATCCTCCAATGAGGCGTGGGCAGCTCGGGAGGCAAAAAGGATACTGGTGGATGAACAAGGGTGGAATATAGATCACATCACAATTACATCCAATGACGCTGATGCCATCATCCACAAACAATATCTGGCATGCCTGACTTATAAGTTCTTGGATGACCCGCACAAATATGAAAGATTTTGGCAACCTGCGGTCGTGTTTTATAACAATATCTGGAAACTGCCGGCTGCAACTCGCGTCGTAAATACTTTTGCCACTCTGTGGCAGATGGGACTGCTGTCCAGGAAGGACCGACTGGTCAGTTTTTCTAACTATTCGGCATCTCTTAAGCTGATCGATCAAATCGGGTACTGGGATACAGATGTGATTCCTGAAGATTATCGAATATTTTTTAAAGCCTTTTTTAAGCTGAACGGGCGGGTGGAAGTAGAGCCGATCTTTTTGGCATCGTCTGCAGATGCAGCAGAATCCACAAATACTTGGAAAACGTTTGTAAATGATTATGAACAAAAAAAGAGATGGGCTTGGGGAGTGTCTGATATACCGACGTTTGTAGAAATGTTTCTTGCAAACCGAGAGGGGTCGCCGGTAAATAAACTCCTGAGACTCTGGAAAGTGGTCGAGGACCATCTACTATGGCCGGTGAACTGGTTTATGATTACGGCCGGAGTGACCATCGTGAGTATCGTAAATCCGGCTTTTGGACGAACATCTCTGGGATACACACTACCCCGTCTGTCTTCGTGGATACTGTCCGTCACTGTCTTGTTTTTGGTAGTACTTCTGATTGTGGATATGCAGAGAAGGCCACCAAGACCGGCGGGTGTTCCTCGTTGGAGGGCTTGGATAGTGCCATTTGAATTTATTCTTATGCCGGTCGTGGGACTGTTTTTTGGAGCACTACCAGGACTAGATGCGCATACAAGGTTGATGTTGGGCAAGTACATCGAGTATCGTATTACAGAGAAGGTTAAGTAATATGTGGAAAAAGACTGAAAAGTGGATTGTGAAGTGGGAGATACTGCTGTTTATTTTGATCGGGGTAGCGATATTTAGAATACCTAATCTGTTTGAACCTTATTGGTACGGAGATGAGGGTATATATCTGGGAGTGGGACGAGCGATAAATTCTGGCGTGCGTCTGTATTCGCAAATCCATGACAATAAGCCCCCGCTTCTGTATTGGATCGCGGCTCTGACCTCTGGAGAACAATTTTGGTATAGATTGTTTTTCTTTGCTTGGATGCTTTTGACGACGGTTATCTTTTATAAGATTGCGTCGAGAGTGGTACCAAAATCGACGACGCTGGCTACACTCGTGTTTGCAATCCTGACCACGTGGCCCTCTTGGGAAGGAAATATCGCCAACGCGGAATTGTTTTTTTTGCTACCGATCCTATCTGGCTTTGGGCTAGTCTTGACTAACAAGAGTAAAAATATATTTTGGGGAGGCGTGATGTATGGACTGGCGATACTATTTAAGGTACCGGCAGGATTTTCGCTTCTGGTGTGGCCTGTTTTTTGGATACTGGAAAAGAGACCCGCGTGGCTGAAAAAATGCCTGCTTCTGGGGACGGGGGTACTAATACCAATCCTGATTACCTTTGGAATCTCATTTATACAAGGATCGATCGCTGAGTATACACAGATCGCGTGGCTGCAAAATATCCCCTATCTATCCTCTTGGACGGGACAGGTGGCAACGGGAATATTTTCGATCAAAGTGCGCGGGATAATCCTGGCTCTCGCGCTGGCTGTAACGCTGGGACTGAATAAAAGATGGGGGAAACTGGCCACAATCTTGGGAGTGTGGGCACTTTTTGATCTGTTTGCCGCGCTACTGTCTGCTAGACCATATCCACACTATCTGCTGCAGATGGCACCTGCTGTGGCGCTACTTTTGGGTGTGGCCGATCATGAGTCGCGGGCTAGGTGGGTAGCCGGGGGGGTAGCCATGCTTTTGGTCCTGTCTTACAGTCTGTTTGGGTTTTATCACTACAGAGGAGTCGAATACTATGCCAACTTTGGGGCATTTGTAACGGGACAAAAGAGTCTATCCGAGTACAGAGGCTGGTTTGACGGACAAGTAAATAATAACTATGTGATCGCAGAGACTATAAAATCCTGGTCGGATGAGAATGAAAAAATATTTGTCTGGGGGGATCAACCGACTATCTACCCACTGTCCGACCGGCTGCCGTGTGGCAGATATCTGGCAAAATATCATGTGCTGGACTTTTTTTCGCCATCACAAACGTGGGACGAGCTGGCTGATTGTAAACCTAAGATCATTGTAGATATGAGCGACTTTGGGGGAAGTCTTTCTGACTATATGCTAGTGCGGCAAGTGGATGACACAAAAATATACCGGCGAATGAAGTAGGCTATATGCTCAACGGTGCATGATTTGCTGATTGCAAATCAGGTTGATCATATATCAAGCGCCTTATTTGTATATTTGGGGGCGCTAGCTATAATTAGTCGGTGACTGCTTCTCGAGAACGAATTACCTTAATCTCAGTCTTGATGACCGCGGCTTTTGTGGCAATCACTGCTGGCCTCACGGCAATCTTTTGGAATCAGATTCCTCCACAGATACCGATCTTTTATAGTAAGCCGTGGGGAGAAGCCCAGCTGGGGACGCCACTGTGGCTGTGGGCGGCGACTGGAGTAACCATCGTGTTGGGGCTTTTGGGATTTGTGGCTGCTAAAAAAATATCTGACCTGGTACTGTGCTATATGGTGACCTGCTCGATACTGGTGGCTCAGACTGTCTTGACTCTGGGAATACTTAGAATACTAATGCTGGTAATCTGATTACATGGAGATGGTACTAACTTCTTTTTTTCTACCACTGATTGTGTGTGCTTCGATCGCTTTTGGGGTGACGCCGATCGTCATCAAATACGCCGCTAAACTCAAAATAATTGACGACCCAAAAAACCATAAACACCCCAAAGTAGTGCACAGCACGCCCGTGCCCAGAGGTGGAGGCCTGGTAATAATGAGTGCACTCCTTTCCGGAGGACTATTATTTCTGCCTAAAGATACTTGGCTGTATGGAATACTGGCGGGGGCCGCGATCCTGGCTGGGATCGGCTTTTTGGATGACCGCTTTGAAGAACAGGTCTCGCCTAGACTGAGACTGTTTCTAAACGCACTGGCGGCATTGTGCGTAATCGGAGTGGGAATCGGGATTACGTTTGTGACCAACCCTTTTGGAGGAGTAATCCGACTGGATACTTTTAGATATTGTTTTGAGTTCGGTGGAGGGCCTCACTGCATAAATATCTTGGCCAGCTTGTTTGCTTTGGTGTGGCTGGTGGGACTACAAAATATCGTGGGCTGGAGTAGTGGAGTGGACGGACAGCTGCCGGGATTTGTCGTCGTGGCGGCCATTACGATGGCGACTCTGACGACTCGGTTTTTGGGGACCGGTGATTATTCGGCTATTTTTTCTTTGACTCTATCTGGAATAGTCGCCGGAGCGTACCTCGGTTTCTTGCCCTGGAACTGGTGGCCACAAAAGATCATCCCAGGATACGGGGGCAAGAGCTTGGCAGGATTTCTCCTGGGAGTACTTGCCATCATATCCAGCGCAAAAGTAGGAGCTCTCATGCTAGTCTTGGGGGTACCGATCGTGGACGCTGCGATGGTAATCTTTAAACGTCTGAGAGAGAAGAGGTCGCCTCTTGCGGGCGGAAGGGAACATTTGCATCACTATCTACTCGACGATCTGGGGTGGAGTAAGCAAAAGATAGCTAGTTTCTATACAATCGTGGCTATCGTCTTCGGGTTTTTGGCTTACCGATTGCAAGCGCCGGCAAAGTTTTTTACAATGGCCGCAGGCGGACTCATATTGGGAGCCGTGATTTTATGTTTACAACTCTGGTCGACATACTCAAAACAGCCAGACCGAGACAGTGGGTAAAAAACCTGACACTGTATGCGGCGCTGATATTTACGGGAAACGTGTTTTCGAGTGGGCTGTGGATTGCCCAATTTTGGACGGTGACTGAAGCCGTCGCGGCATTTACGCTCGTGGCCTCGGCGGTATATTTTCTCAATGATCTGATGGATGCCAAAGCTGATGCGGCGCATCCTTTTAAGAAAAAGAGGCCTATTGCGGCCGGGCGAATATCCAAGAAGTTTGCCGTGATAATGGTAATCCTTTTGGCGGGATCGGGGCTCAAGTTTGCAGTCTCTTTGTCCCCCTTGTTTGGACTGGCCGTGGCCGGATATTTTGTCATGATGATGGCCTACTCGGCCTGGCTAAAACATATCGAGGTCGTGGATGTGTTTGTGATCGCGGCAGGATTCTTTTTGCGGGTGGTGGCCGGAGCCATTGTGATCAATGCACATCTGTCTATTTGGTTTTTGCTGTGTGTCATATCCACTTCACTATTTTTGGCGGTGGGAAAGAGACGAGCTGAGCTATCAATTCTCACTGAGCATGATGCGGCGATTGCGCACCGAAAAGTGATGGGTAAGTACTCGGCCAATATCCTGGACTCATACCTGGCGATGTTTGCCACGGCGGCATTTTTGTCTTGGGCGCTATATACCTTTAATTTTTATGAAGAGCTGCAAACAACTGCCCCTACGTCACTGGCTCTGATCTCAAAAACTTTGACGGTCAATAAATGGCTGATGGTCAGTATTCCGGTCGTAATCTTTGGCATCATGCGCTATATCCGGATCATCTATGAGGGGGCGAGGGCTGAGAGTCCGGAGAGGATACTGTTTTCTGACAAGCCACTTCTAATATCTGTGGGGCTGTGGGGAGTAATCGTCTTGTTTGTGCTGTACGTGGCGCACTAGATTTTTGATTATGGATAGCCAGGCGTTTGAGGAGACAGGAAAGATTCTAGGAAAAACCAGGGTTTGGGAGGAAGTCAAAGAGGTTAAAATCTCGCGGGATCCTAGTGCTAAAAAATATGCTGAGAAACCGGCTGAACTGATCAAATACGGATATGATATTGATAATCATCCAGATTACCAAATTGCAAAACGTTCATCGGAGACGGGGATAACTATTGAAGGATCGCATTTACTGTTTCCGGTAGAGCTCCACAAAAAAGGTGGTGAGAATCTGTTTGTATATCCCTTAATGGAGGCGAGTGTGGAAGACCTGACTCACTCTAAACCTGAGACGGGAAAGGGCGGGGTTAGTTTTTTTGAATTGGAAGATACAAAAAGAATTATTAATGATGTTGCCATAGCGTTGGATGCTCTTAAAATTAAATTAGGAGTTAGTCATGGCGATATACGGATGAGAAATATCCGGGTGAGGGATGGGGAATATTATCTGGCGGATTTTTCTGAATCTAATTTCAAAAACCCAGATTTCTTGACCGACAAGGTGCAATTCTGCCACCTGATTAAGTGTTTGCTGGTGGGAAAGTTAATAGACCAGACATATGGAGATAGACCTGAGGCGAGAGAAGAAGCAATTAATCCATTAACTTCACAATATGATGAATGGTTAAACACTCAAGTGGGTGAACACTATCCAAACACTATTCTTGAGGAGTTCCAGAAGTTTGAACGCTCCAGTGCCGAGGTCACAAATCAAGTGTTTGCCAAAAAGATAGGAGAGATATTGTCTGGATGAGGCTGAAATTGCGGGTATTGGGACTTGGATCCAGGTGGCTTTTTAAGCTACTCGTACTTGGTGGCGTATTGAGAGGAGATCCGGCTAGAAACTGACATCATTGTGTTTTGAGATCTGGTTCTGACTTTCGAACTGGCTTGGCTGGCTGAGCCACAGCCTGTGGTTCGTGAGTCAGACTTGTTGGCACACTTGCACCTATGTCGTGATCAAAGATGCGTCCTAGATCAGGAATCTCAGTGATCACTGGATGGGGAGCTCCGATGTCGTGGGGGAAGATGTGTTCCCATTCTCTTATAGTCATTGTCTGGATTATATTATTCTGGCCAGTGATGTCAATCAGACTTTGTGGATGTACTTTTCCCAGAGGGATTTGAAGAATGGAAGGGAGAGGGTGGAGAGCCAGAAGCCGATGGCGGGGACGATGGCGTTTATCCAGGGACGATCGACATTTATAAACCTCAGATAAATGGCAATGGTGAGATAGGTAAAGATGATGAGTAATAGCTTGCGGAATCCACTGGTCTCCCAGGCTTTGTTTTTCTCCACTTGTCTGTTTCGACGCTTGATATCCTCAATATCCTTTTGGAGTTGTTTGATACTAGTCATGGTTATTCGTACTTGGTGGCGTACTGGGAGGAGATCCAGCCGGAGGAGGTGGCGTCCAGGTCGACTGTGATGAGATACCAACCAGACTCGGAGTCTAGAAGAGGGAACATCTCTCCTGGAGTGACTTGACCTAACTCGCTTCCTGCTGAAGAAGGCCTGCTTCTGACTCTCAAGAACCCAGTCGGAGTAGAACCGATCTTTACATATGGCTTTTGAGGGGGGGTGGGTTGTGCGTTTTGAGTAGTGGGAGAAGGTGTAGTTTTGATAGTGGGTGCAGGGGTGCCTGAGATCGAGGCGGAAGAGGTGGCTGTGGGTGTAGGAGTACTGGCCGTATCCGAGGCTAGCTTGACTGAGACCTGGAGCCGGAAGCCCTCTATGGCTTTGGCAACCACGGTTCTAGGCTTGAACCCGGGAGAAGTGACGACAATAGTGTGATCGCCTGCGGCAATCTGGGGCAAGACTAGGGGAGTGTTACCTTGGGGCTGGCCGTCGACTGTCACGGACGCGCGATCTGGATAGGTACTCAGGACTGTCAGGCTAGTTTTTTTGTCCTCTGAGGTGTGGACGCTGATAATGTCACCTGCTGAGTCGGACTCGGTGGCCGCAAAGTCACGATGGATGAGAGTATAAGTCTTGTTGGTCAGTTGGACTTTGGTCTGAAATGAGGCTAGGGCTGAGGAAGTGGAATCTGGGATGAGCTTGACCGTCACCTCGCCTTGAGTAAATATTTTATCCAGGGGAGTCCTACCTACCTGGTTTTTGTCCACAAAGACGATGGCAGGGACATTTGTCTCCACCTTGAGACCTGCGGCTGGGTCACGTCTCTGGAGGTAGCTGAAAAGGGAAAAGCCCACAACAATGAGAACGCCAATGACGATCAAGATAAATGAGATGACCTTTTTGTTGAACACAGGTCAAACTATAGAGTCTGGGGCCTCAGGATTCAAGTCGGATACATATTTAGGTAGCTGGAGAATCTGTCGAATTTTCGGATCATGAATAAATACTCCGCAAGATCTTTATACATAAAAGACAAAACGTTGATAGCTCGCTGACCCTTGTAGCTTAATCGATAAGCACTACCATTTCTGTAGACACGAGTGGATTTACCCATGTTTTCGAGCTTCATTGAGAGTTTTTCTAAGAATTCCTTGCAACCGCTAGTGAAAATTAAATTTAGAAACTGTTTCCTTGCTCTGATTTTCTTACTGATATTTACACATCCATCGCCGTCGAAATAGCCTCGCAAGAAATGAGGAAAATAAATATCCGGGATCTTTGGAAGTTGTAGCCTTAAGGACTTGCGAGGAGTAACCCCGAGATTTATTAGATCCTGAACCATAGATTTGCAGCCTACTCGGAGTGAATAGCAGCTGGAGGGGATATATGTCTTTCCGCCTCTGATTTGAACGGTTCGTAATTCTTTTAAGTAGATGTTGTGGCTGGAGCCCAAAGACTTCCTAACGTTGAACAGAAAGAATAGGTCCGTGCTAGTAATCTGAAAATAACACGTTCGAGAGGACTTACGGACGTCTTCCACGGCTCCGTCGGCACAAATCAACCCTAAAACATAAGCCATATTTGGAGACCATGTCTTAAAGAAATCCTTGTTTATACTCTTGCGATTGTGTCCGCCCCGAGGATCTGTGTGCACCAAATAATTGTATACCGAAACTTTACCGAATTTCAAGCACAATGTTAGCTTCGACAGCATGATAGAATTAGGAAGTTTGACCCGGTGCTCGATCGGTCAGAGAGCGGTCTGCAAAACCGTATAAATGGGTTCGACTCCCATCCGGGTCTCAGATGAAACTGCCGCTTAGTTTAGTAGGGTATGGGGTCGGATTTGGACTGTCGGAGTTGTTGTGGGGACGCGCGGAAGGATTGTCCGGGATAATACCTAATTTAAGGATCGATTTTGGCGGCAAAACCTTGACATTGCACCATTGGATGCTGTTTGTGATTTTGGCTATAGTACTGGTTATTTTCAGGTATCGCGTGAAAATTTCTGATAATGTATTTTATTTTCTATTGGCATTATGTTTTGGTGGAATGAATCATGGAATTTCTTATAAAGATTGGTACAAGATCTGGGTCTAATCCCCTGCTTCGGGTTCGCTTCGGTTTACATTGACAAACTCCCTCTTTTGGGCTATACTGCGAGCAGTTATCTGCGTGAGCAGATTTTTTTATGGACGAGGGGAAACCCGAGAACATATTAATATGACTAATTGGAAAACAGCCGTTTTTGAAAGAGCCGAGGGGTGGATCAAAAAAATCCACACTCCCCTACTCTTGAAGGAAATTGCCTGGCACGCGATCCGCTTTGCCGTGGCCTGTGGAAAGAGTAACCCCCTGAGCTTTGCCTTGAGACCTTTGGCCTCACATGCAAAATTGCGCACGATTGTAGGCATAAATATCGCCATCTTGGTCCTAGGATCGGTTGTGGTCGGACCCTTGCCTTCCTTTGCCGAAGACACCGGAGGTAGCTACGGCGTGGCTGTGGCCCCTGAAGGAGAGGTCCATCTGGTCACGGATCAGTCCGTACAGTTGCCTGTAAAGGAGTTTAGACTGACCCAAAAATACTGGTCTTTCCACTCTGGTGTGGACATGGCGGCTCCCATAGGAACTGAGATTTACCCCGCTATGGTAGGACTGGTGACTGTCGTCGAAAAGGGCTGGGGTGGATATGGAAACAACGTGATAGTCGCTCACACCAATGGATACGAAACTCTGTATGCCCACATGTCTGCCATCATGGTATCTGAAGGACAGCCGGTGAAAATGGACACTGTCTTGGGACTGGTCGGATCTACTGGCCGCTCTACTGGACCCCATTTGCACTTTGAGGTACGTGAAGCGGGTAGAACTATCAATCCTGCACCGATTTTGGGGCTGAGGTAAACAGATCGAGAAGGAGTGGAAACTCGTAGAGTGGTTTTTTGAATGAGTTTGAGCCATGGAAGCCGCATATCTGGCCTTCCGCCTGTGCCGTGGAGAAGAAGTAAATTCATAAGTTACGTTTTTGGTCTGATGGAGAATCTGTGATTAACAACATCTATATTGGGAGAGAGAATGTATATAGGAATCATTCTGTCGACATTCTTATGCTTGTATATTATGTTTTTTCTTTCCAATTCGACAAAATATGGCCTTGGAAAATCATTCAGGTCGGATGTAACTATTGGTGCGCCTGTAAGTATTGATGTAGCAGCTATGATTTTGTCGCCGTCTGAGATCTGATTTTGAGGAACTTTTTCTAGATCATATAAGGTTTTTATTTGAGCTGCAGCAATCAGAGTGTTTGCATCTATGGGGTATCTATCCAGAGAATTTAATAGGGATAAAAGTTCATTTTCTTTTTGAGCACTGACCCCTTGTAACGACTCGTATGTAGAGATATCTGATATCACAAAATCAAATCCCCGACTTTTTATTTCAAGTAAATATTCATTGACGGCCAAGTCGACGTCTTTCGTGGCTACGTATTGTATTACACAAGTGTCTATCAGGAGGTAGCTCTTAACCTCATCTTTAGATTGCGACATGTTGCTCAGGGGTTGGAAAGATCGGCTTTATTGATTTAATTAGGTCTTTAAATGATTTGTTACCTTTCTTAAGCAATAGAGCGTCCGACTCCACATCTCTCTCCCCTAGACCAGGAATTTTTACCTTTTGTTTTGTTTTTATATCTTTGGGTGTAATTCGGGAAGTCATGACTAGATTTTACCAAACTTAGCAAGTGTTTGTTTGGATTTGGTGCGAACAGAATGGAAGTACTTAAGCAAAACGGCTGCGCTACGATCCTCGGACATCTGATCTGAAAGGGCCATGTTTTTGGCTTCTTCAAAGCTACCCCAATTGGTCTCAATGTTTTCACCTTGGCCTAGGTTTTGACTAGGGTTAGCCTCAAACTTGTTTATAACAAAATAAAACAGGTCCCAGCGCATGGTGGCGCCACAGGGGGAAGTAGCAAAGTGAACGATATTTGAAGGCTGAATACCTACTTCCTCTCGAGCTTCGCGGATTGCGCCCTCTTTGGCAGGAACCAAAATATCTTGGCCTGTGGCGAGAAATGAATTGTATTCAGCCAACGAATCAAACACTTTGCCTCCAGGGAGACGGAAATCCCAAGACTTGAGCTCTGGGCGGTATTCTTTGGTCAAAAGGATTTGATTATCTTTGACGACAATTAGTCGGGTGCCGGGAGATCTACGGGCGAATTCATAGGTTTTTTCCTTATCCCCTTCCCGCATTTTTTGCTGGACGACTTCAACTATTAGTCCCTGATATACGACTCGCTCTGATTCGGACGCGAAAGGAAGACTCATGGGGCGATTTTAACATTATGAACGTCTTTTTGGTCTTCTTTTCTTGCTTAGAGCAGCTTTGATTTCATTAAGGCGTTCTTGAACCTCAGAGTTTTCACTAAGGTTATGGAAAGCGATCTCATCGATATAACTTTGGTGAGGCCTTCGGCCGTTGGTCTCACCAATATCTGTTGGTTTGGTGGAAAGCACTAATTCTAGAGCCTCGTCCGGAGGGAGATGAAATTTAACTCTTTCTACATATCTCTCGCCTCTGGTCATTTTCTGAATTGTAGCACTAGACAGCTAGTTTGGAGCGGTGGGTGAGGATAGAGGCGTAGGTAAAGAAGTCTTCAGGATTTGGATTAGACATCTGGTTAAGTAGCTTTTGAGACTGGGAGATAGGAAAATTAAGTGGCTTAGGTAGCTTATGTGATTTAAGAAGCTTAAGCTCAAGATTGGCTTCAGCTGCAAATTGTTGGACCCGTGACAACCGATTTTCGTAGATAAATCGACCGATGCGGCTGAGATTGACTGCAATATTCAAGATCAAGTCTCGGGGCGTCACAGCTTGATGAACAATTGAGAAATAACTTCTTGAATTTGAGAGCGAAGTCCGGTATCCAAAACTTCACGGCTGGGATTATTTTGAGTGGGACGAATATTGATCATGGATTCAAAATCAATCTGTTTTGTCTCAAGATCTACTCCCCCGCCCCAAAGATCTGACTGGTGGCTGCCGTCCTGAAGTAGGAGCTGTTCCCCATCCATATGGCGCGTGCCTCCGATGGTCATAACCTCACGATTGAGATCGACAACGAATTTTACGTAACCGTCTAAATCGAGTGCGGCTTGGGAGATTTGATCTGGGGTAGCATGAGAAGTCAGAAAGATCAGCATGAGCAGATTTTAACATTCATTTTTTAGCGCCTGCGGCCTTGATTACGATCTCTACTCCTTCTTCACCAACTGTAAGTGTGCAGCCTACGCCTAGGCCTAAAACGACTCGACCATCCCTAGCTTCCGTTATTGGGAACGTGTCTAAGGCTGGAGAGAGGTCACTGTGACGCCAACCCAGGTCGACAATAGCCCTGTCTCCTCTCTTTGGCCTGCGAACAAACTCTGGAATGATTGGTTCATCTGCTTCGTATGACGAGGGAACTTCCATGACTTTGGGATTGTAACACTTTGGTCTCGGTGGAGAGCTTGAGATTGGGAAACTTGACACGATGACCTTTTGACCAGTCAAAATAATCTGAAGAGTCTACTCTATCCCAGAAGGCGCGTTCATCATCTTCATTTTTGAATTTTGGTATAGTTTTAAACTTTTTGGTTTTCATATTCGGGATTACATCATAACCAATTTAGTAAAGGGTGTTTTTGGTGAAGTTGGGTTTACTAGATTTGAATCACTGACATGGTAAAAATAGGGACATGGAACTCAAGATTCATGACTTTCAGATATCGATCCTGCGAGAACTGCTGTTTAAGCCTGGGGCCAGATTTCGCGACTTGAAAAAAGTCGATGTGACCAATGATCATTTTACGTTTCATATAAACCGACTGGTGGAAGAAGGATTGGTACGAAAAGATGGCAATAAATATTTTTTGACCGACGAAGGGAAGGAATTTGCTAGTCGGCTGGATACAGATGCTTTGAAGATTGAGAAGCAGGCTAAAATCTTGATCGCTTTGCATCCGGTGCGGGTCGTGGATGGCAAGTTGGAATATTTGATCCACAGGAGGTCTAAGGACCCATATTTTGGCTGGTGTGGCAGCCAGAGTGGCAAAATAAGATGGGGCGAGACGCCTGAGGAATGTGCCAGACGAGAACTGATGGAAGAAACTGGACTGACAGGAGAATTTAGCTTGAAAATGATCGTTCATTATCATGTGTTTAATAAAGAGGAAAAATTTTTGGAAGACAAATACTTTTGGATATATCGAGTAGATAATGTGAAAGGTGAACTGATTGAGAAAATGGAAGATGGAGAGAATATCTGGATGACTGAGACTGATTATCGCAAGCTGCCGCATGTGTTTGCCAGCTTTGAAGTAATGGAAAGAGCTGTACTTGGGAAAGAGCTGGTTTATGAAGAGAGAAAGGAGATAGTAGATGAATACTGATCCCAGCGTGGTCCAAAAATGGGCTAGTTGTGAGAATGCTTTGGACTTTGGTTATGGAGGAGAAGATGGATATGCTTTGGGAGAATTGGGATATAACGAAAATTATGGGTGTGACAGGCCAGAAATTGTGAGTAGCAACAATTATGATAGGGTAAAATTGGCAGGTGGAGAGGTAGTGGCGAGACTGTTTGGTACTGGAAGACCTATTGACCCGGAAGTAACAACTGCTTTGGAAAAAAGTTGTGGAGAATGTAGATATTACAGGAGAAAATAATGAATTGACTTTCGGGTTTTGTTTTTAATATACTTACTTGGTGAGAGTGGAGATTGATCAGAGTGGAAGAATGGAGCAGTTGGATACAGACACAGTATTGGCTTTTGCAAATGGACAACATGGTTTGCTGATAATTAAAACCACAGTAAAGAGAAGGCTGATCCAGTATTCTAAGAAAAAAGCGTATCCTACAAAAGAATTAGTGCCGATTGTTTTTGCCATTTGTGTTTATTTACTTGTACGGAATCTTTCTAAGTACTCTGTGCTGGAGATCGATGAAGAGTATTCTGGGTATGAGGAATTGATCAGAAAATCGTTAAAGAAATTGTTGGACAATAAATTTGAAGGTCAATGGGAAGATAGTATCAGATTTGTACGAATCGGGAAGGTGTCACCAGCGCATTTGTTGTGTTGGAGTGTACATAGAATGAAGAGACGGCCGGAAAGTTATAAGAAAATTGCCTTTGAGGATATTGTTAAATTTCTGTAATGAAAAAAGCCGGGATTGTTAACATCACCCACCGAGTCTACGGCGAGGGGCCACCTATGTCCCGACTTTATGTGTTTATTATACCACCTCGTCAATAGTCTTCGCCCATGCCGGACATGCCTGGGGATCCTGCTGGAGCTGGTTTCACCGGCTCGACAATATCTGTAATCAAACATTCTGTAGTCAAAATCATCGTGGCTGCAGAGGCGGCGTTTTGGAGAGCCACTCTACTGACTTTGGCGGGATCCACAATACCGAATTTCAACATGGAGCCGGTCTCGCCGGTTAGGACATTCATACCAAAGTCATCTATTTTGGAGTCGCCGATGATCTTCATGTAATAACCACGGTCGTAGCCGGAATTGGTGAGAAGAAGACCAAATGGCTCGGCTAGAGCAGTCTTTAGGATATCTAGACCGACTTTTTCATCGCCTGTCAGCTTGAGAGTGTCTAAAACACGAGAGGCTCTGAGAAGCGTAACCTCGCCTCCGGGAACGATCCCTTCTTCTACGGCGGCTTTGGTGGCGCCTACGGCATCCTTGACGCGCTCTTTGCGGTCATTCATCTCCACTTCGGTGGCGGCTCCGACATTTATGACTGCGACTCCGCCGGCTAACTTGGCTAGTCTCTCCTCGGCCTTCTCACGATCGAAGTCGGACTTGGTATTTGCTATCTCGCTTTTGAGCTGGTCAATGCGACCTTGGATGGCTTTTTTGGTACCTTTGCCGGAGACAATTCTGGTGGCGTCTTTACTGGACCAAACTTTGGCGGCTTGACCCAGATCAGTGACTTCGATGTTTTCAAAAGTCCGACCTGTGTCCTCGGAGATGACTTGGCCGCCGGTGAGAATTGCGATATCCTCCAGCATGGATTTGCGCCTGTCGCCAAAACCCGGAGCTTTGACGGCCAGGACATTGAAGGAGCCGCGGAGCTTGTTGACTACTAGAGTAGCCAGAGCTTCGCCGTCAATATCGTCGGCGATGATTACCAAGCTTTTGCTCACTTTAATGAACTTTTCCAGGAAGGGAAGTAGGTCTTGGATAGAAGAAATCTTTTTGTCGGTGATCAAGATGTAAGGATTTTCAATCTCGGCTTCCATCTTTGCCGGATCGGTGACAAAATACGCGGAAGCGTAACCTTTGTCGAACTCCATGCCGTCGGTGTATTCGATATCGATGGTCAGACTCTTGCCTTCCTCCACCGTGACTACGCCATCGCGACCCACCTTGTCTAAGGCTTCGGCGATCTTGGCGCCAATTTCGGTATCCCCTGCAGAAATGGTGGCGACCTGGGCGATCTCTTCGCGGCCTTTGATGGGCTTACTAATCTTTTTGATCTCGGCGACCACAGCTTCGACGCCTAAGTCGATGCCTTTTTTGATCTGCATGGGATTGGCTCCTGCGGTCACATGGCGCATACCCTGGTTGACTATACTGGCCGCTAGCGCGGTAGAAGTAGTAGTACCGTCGCCTGCGGCATCGTTGGTCTTTGAGGCTGCCTGCTTGACTAGCTGGGCGCCCATGTTTTCAAATGGATCTGCTAGCTCGATCTCTTTGGCTACAGACACACCGTCGTGGACGACAGATGGTCCACCCCATTTTTTGTCCAAGGCTACATTTCTACCTTTGGGGCCTAAAGTTGTCGTGACGGCCTTGGCTAGGATATTTACGCCTTTTACAAGGGCTTGCCTAGCATCGTCTGAGAATTTAAGTTGTTTGGCCATTATGCGATAACTGCGAGGATGTCCTCGAATTTTACAAATAAATATTCTTTTCTATCGATCTTGACTTCATTGCCGCCCCATTTTTTGTATAACACTTTGTCACCCTTTTTTGCGGGAGATTTTTTGGTACCTGTTGCCGTCACTTCGTCGTCTCCTGCTGCTACCACTGTGCCTTGCTGAGGCTTGTCACCTTTGGCGGAATCTGGCAGATAGATGCCGGAAACAGTCTTGGTCTGTTGATCCTCGGGCTCGATGAACAGAAAACCGGCAGTAGGCTGAATGTTGGCGACGGATGAATTATCACTCTTTGACATAGTTTGCTAGGTGCATATATACCAGATGGACAAAAACACGTCAAGAGGGAGGGGGCGTAAATTGGACTAATTAGGCCAATTGGGCTAATTTGGTTGTATGGGAAATGGCGGGTATGAAAATCTGATAGTATTTCGCTTGGCGACGACGATTTATGACTTGACTGTGATTTTTTGTGACAGATACATAGACAAAAGATCGCGAACACATGATCAAATGGTGCAAGCGGCAAGATCGGGTAAGCAAAACATAGCTGAGGGAAGCCTGGAGAAAAGTCTAAAAAGCCAAATAAAGTTGACAGGAGTATCTAGAGGATCTTTTGGTGAACTGCTCGAGGATTTTAAGGACTACCTGCGTCAGCATGGCTTGAAACTGTGGGAGAAAGAGGACCAGCGAGTAAGAGAACTCAGGTCTATTAGAGAAGGTCCGAATTGGACTAATTCGGCCAATTGGGCAAATTCGCCGTATGGGAAATATCTTGAAGAAGCACAAGGGTTTGCAAACTTGATGGTTGTGCTACTTTATAAAGAAAACTATTTACTGGATCAACTGACGAGATCCCTTGAGAATAAATTTATTAACGAAGGTGGATATACAGAGAATCTATTTAAAAAGCGTCTTGAGAAGCGGAGATACTAGATCTGGGGTGGAAGAAGGCGGAGCCGAGGGTGATTTTTTCTTGAGTAATCTTGGGCTTCATGTAGGAATACTGGAGTAAAAAGAATAGTGAATTGAGAATTTTGAATAATAGATTGGGCCTGGATGCTTCGTTGCGACTCAGCATGACAAGGCTAGAGAGAGTTTGTTTGTAGGCTACGGGGAGGTATTTTTTTACCCATGAATTTTGAGCTAAGAACTGGTGATGGATGCCGCCGCGGTCAAAGATGCATTTGGCCTGAAGAATTTCGTGCGCGATGTATAAGTCATTAGTCGTTAGCCTTAAGCTATTTGCATCGAGGTAGAGATTGTCGCAGATTTTGTCCTTTACCCGAGGCGACGAGTGCTCGGGAAGCGAGGGAGGGCGACGGAGATTTTTTAAAGTGAGATAGACTACTACTATGGCACGGGTAAGCCAAAGAGTGTGGGGGCGGGTCACAAGCATGATGTCGATATCGTCGTCCTCGGGACAATTGTCCATGGAGAGGGCGCCGGTGACAAAAATAGCTTGGATTGTTGGGATGTGAGAAAGAGACTCTCCTATTTTTTTGGCGATCTGCCATTTTGGTTTTGAAAAAACAAAGCGTTGTTTGCGAATGAGACTGGATTCCCGATTAGATCGGGAATGACGTGAAGGTGCGAATGGGGATTGCCAATAGATTGCTTCGGATTTGGTAATAGGATAGCTGAACTGGGCGAAGTAAGAACGGGCGTTACTGAGCGATTTGGGGGGCTGAGCCGAGGCCATACTGGCCCAGGATAGCATTTATTTCTGCGGGGAGTTTGTCTAGCTGTAATTTCCCTGACAATACGTTTGCAAACGCGATGCTGAGACGAGAATTGATGCCTGTCGGGCCATCGAAGGTGTAAGAAGCCAGATACCAAGACCTGCTATTGGCAGCTCCCGAAAGTACGGTGGAGACTACCGGATTGATCTGGGCTGTATCCTGCATGTCTACTCGAGGGTAGATCTCGCCAAACTCACGACCTAGAGCGACTTCGGCGGTGTACATTTTTTCTAGTGACTCTTTGGTGCTCAAGAAGGCGAGGAAATCCCAGGCTGCTTGGGCATTTTTGCTCTTGGCATTTACACCCTCGGCCCAAAAAGTGGCCCAGGTGACTGGACGCTCCCCCCGCTCTGGATCTAGAGGGGCTTGGGGAATGGGGTGAACTGAGAAAGAAAGCTCGGGATTGGCCTGACGAATCTCGTGATAGCGCCAGGACGGGGCAAAGTAGATGGCGAGCTTGCCGCTTTGAAACAAAGCCGTAGACGGCGAGAGGGTGGACTCCCAGACACCCAAACTTCGAGAAAAACTAGAGTAAAAATCAAAGACATCCTGGGCGGCCCGACCTGAGGGAGAGTTTAGATTGACATTGTTTTGCAAGAGCAGACTAGCCACAATGTCTTGCCAATGATCGACATTGTCCGTGAGACCTAAACCGGCGCCTGCCACTTCGACTCGGGCCCCGGGCTTACAGGCTCCAGTCTCGGTGGCACATCTGCTGATAGTAATTGCTGCTGATCTGAGCTCGTCCCAATTGGACGGCACCTGAAGACCGTTTTCGGAAAGAAGCTGGTCGTTTACATACATGATCAAGCCTTCGTATTGTAGCGGGAGAGCAAGGTGTTGGGAATTGAGAGTCAGAGATTCTGAGGCCACAGGATAAAAGGTAGAACTGTATTGGGAAGTGGAGAAAACGGTGGACGGAACCGGGGCAAGATCGGATTTGAACATGGGAATCCAAGAATTGTGGATGCGAAAGATGTCGGGACCGCGATTCTGGCTGAGAGCAGACTGAAGGCGTTCGCGATATTCGCGAACCGATTCCATCTGATATGTGATCTGAACGTTGGGATTTGCGGCCTGGTACTCCTCGATGAGGGGCTGCATGACTACAGCCGGCTCCCACAAACCCCAATAGGTAAGCTTTGTAATCTGAGATTTTTGAAGAGTGCCCAGCAAGAAATAGCCGCCGACTCCTAAGGCTGTCAAAAGAATAAGAATCAATAAAATAGGGAGTAAATTAAACTTGCGACCTGATTTTTTTACGACATCGACCTCTCCTGAGGCCGACGGAGGAGTGACAGGAGCTACTACGGGAGTAGGCGGGAGGGGGGCTTCGGTTGTGATCGAAGGTTGATCGAAAGCAGTTGGTTGGACGGTTTGAGGAACTGGTGGCAGATTAGTATCATCCATAACTTTGAGTATATATAATATACCTTACTATGAAAGGGTTTGGGAAGCTGGTAACTATCTTAGGCGGACTCGTGCTGTTGACGGCTTTTTTGGGAATCGGATTTGAAATGAGATATGCGGACCGAGCATACCCTGGGGTAGAAGTGGCGGGAGTAGGTGTAGGGGGGAAAACCAGAAAGGAAATCGTGGATCTACTCACACAAAAACTGAGAGAGAGTAAACAGGTCGAATTGCGGTGGGGAACGAGTAAGTTTGGTATAGATTTTGAAAGAATAGATTTTGAATATGACTATGCAACTACGGCTGACTCGGCTGTGAAATACGCCAGAAACCAGACCCTGGGAGGAAATCTGAAAGCCAAAACAGAATTGTTTTCCACCAAAAAGGTCTTAGTGCCAGTGGCATATTTTTGGGATGAAAATAAATTGAACGAGATGGTGTCTGAGGTGGTGACGCAAATAGACATCCCGGCTCGGGAACCCGAATTTGAACTATCAGCCGACAAAAAAAGTGTGCATGTAGTAAATGGGGAAGACGGACAGGAGGTAAATAAAAGGAATCTGATATTTGATATCCGAAATGCTGTGGGCACGGGGAAAATGAGCGTGGAGATGGATGTGAGAGTGATCTCGCCTAAACTGACGGCTAAACAACTAAGTGAAGCCCAGATGAGAGCAGAAAAACTGATCGAGAAAAAGGTCATCGCGACATTTTCTCCCGACCAGGTCGAATTGGTGGCCCAGGATATAACTCTATTTACCTGGATCGATCCGGTATCTGGGAAATATAAGGCTTCTGAGATTGACCGCTTTGTGGGACAGTTAGCCGCTGCCGTAAATAAAGAGGCTCAGAATGCGAGCTTTAAATTTGTGGGCGATGGCCGAGTGGAAGAATTTAAACCGGCGAAGAGGGGTTACGCCCTGGATGCTAAGGCGACGGCTGAACTGGTGAATCAAGCAATCCTATCCTTGGAAAACGGCCATGTTGATGCGCGACTCGAGGTAGTGACAAAAGCCACGGAACCCTCGATCTCGACTGGAGATATAAACGATCTTGGTATCAAAGAGCTGATTGGAAAAGGAGAATCGTGGTTTTCGGGGTCGATTACTAACAGAATCTTTAATTTGCAAAAAGCGGCTGCGGCTCTAAATGGAGTATTGGTGCCGCCAGGTGAGACTTTTTCGTTTATCAAAACGGTGGGAGAGATATCGGGGGCGACTGGGTACAAACAAGCTTATGTGATACAAGGTGGCAAAACGGTCCTGGGAGATGGCGGCGGAGTGTGCCAGGTGTCTTCTACTCTGTTTCGGGCTATTTTGAACGCAGGCCTACCTATCGACGAGAGGATCGCTCATGCATTTAGAGTCAGCTACTACGAAGAGAGGTATCAACCTGGATTTGATGCGACGATATTTCAGCCTAGTCCTGATTTTAAGTTTCGCAACGACACTGGTGCACACATATTGATCCAGACTGAGTTTGACGAGAAAAACAAGCATTTGGTTTTTTTGCTGTACGGCACTAATGATGGCCGGGTGGCAACAGTATCAAAAGCTCGGATCTGGGATGTGGTGCCACCACCTCCGCCGCTTTACCAAGATGACCCCACACTCATCGCAGGAAAACTGGTACAGACTGAGCATTCGGCCAATGGATCTAAAGTGGCATTTGACTGGAAAGTCACTCGAGGGGATGAAGTGCTACAAGAAAGAACGTTTTTCTCGAGCTATCGACCATGGCAAGCGGTGTACCTAAAAGGGACGAGGGTTAATTAGTAAACTTGAAGGTGGAGAGGATTTGGTCAAAAGTCTCCGGTTCTAACTTGCCAAATCCACAACCCGGCCCATCGCATTCTACGTAGGTAACGAGTAGCTGTTTGTCCTCCAAGGAAAATGTTTTTCTGCCATTACCATCTGGTCCGGAAGCTGTATTTTTCTCAAAAATCACACCATGGATAAGCTCATTTTGAGGTGATTGGATTGTGAAGTTACCTTTTTCGGTTCTTGGGTCAATTACTTCATTCCATGACGCTGGGTACTTGAAAGAATAACCAAGCTCGGCGCTGGTGTAACTTTTCCAATCAGAGTATGGTTGTAGTGGATCTTGAAATTTGAAAGTGGAGAGGATTTGCTGAGCTTGATACTCGAGCCCAGTGCGATATTTCGCTTTTATGTAGAAGGCAGAAGTTGAATTTGGTCTAGTGATAACATTTTCCCAAGAATCGGACCCCATATCTTCAGTGAAACCCAGGGCAGGATAAGCAAAATCTAGTGATGTGATCGCGCTCACTTGGGGGGTGGAACTGTCTGCTTCAGCTTGGGCGGCTTGCCTGAACTCACTTGCTGCTGTGAGACTTTTTGGATAGAAAAAGACTACATATGGTGTGTTTTGGTTTTTGTCAGCTATGGTAATGGAGTCGTCAGACTTAACTTCGACCAGGTCACTGGGATAATTAAAGGAAAAGAGACCACTTGAGTGGGTGTAGGTTTTCCAGTTTGAAGTGTCAGTCGTGGATGTAAATTTGAAAGTGGAGAGGATCTGAGAGGTAGTGACCTCGTGAGCTAGTTTGTCCGTCTGTTCGCCCGCGTGGACACGGGTGATCGCAAATACATACCTCCCATTGGAAACAAAATACTCGGTGTAATCGCCGAGACAATTGGTTACTGAATAGGACTTTGCAGGACGGCTGACAACGGTTGTATCAACAATGGGTGTGAAGGTGGATTCTGCGTAGCAATTTTCCTTAGCGCCTGAGAGTGTAGCTTTGGACACTTGATCAACGGTGACGCCTGTGGCCAATCCTCGGACCGTGACATTAAAGAAATAGCCACTCTGGGCGAGTTCTGCATCTGCTTGCTCGGGTTGACCGTCGGTATGTGAAACTGTAAATGTGTTTGGATTTATACCCTCGGGAGATTGATATAATTTGGCGTCAGAAGGATGTTGGAAAGAAAAACCATACTGAGAGTTGGTATAGGTTTGCCAATCCTCTTGAGATGGAATCGGTGGCTCAGACTGGGTATTCGTAGATTGAGGAGCTTTGAGTAGTGACGTAGACACGTAGAGACCGAATCCTACTAGAACAACGAGGGCGAGAGAAAGAACGGTTATGGTTGTGCGAGAAGAAATTTTGGGTTGGGGTGGAACAGAAATGGGAGCGGGAGTAGATTCGACTGAAGTCAAATTGTCTTCCATTGATTAACTATACTCTAATAGGCTGCGCCTTGGAAATTGGGACAATTGTCGCGCATCCAGTCTAAATAATCTTTTTGGCAACGAAGCTTGGGTGTGCTAGGACCTGGCATGCAGTCCACCCATTCGGAATCGGGGCAGGTATAAGACTCCTCACACTTCGCCGGGTCGTAATCACAACTGTGAGGACTGCAGGGATTTACAACGGGCTGACATTTTTGGGGTTCAGATGATGGACAAACTAGGACTGGATCGCAGGGAGCGGTGATGCATTGGATCTGGAGATAGTGACAGCCCTTGGGAGTGGGAGGCTCGTCAACGACTAGACAATAATCGATACTCTCACCCGGCTGGACACATAAAGTGCCCGTGGCCCCACCGGTTATAGCTTTATTGCTACATTCTAATCCTGGGGCGCAGACCACTTTTTTTTCAGAAGCTGACAACGGATGGGAAGAGCAGGCTTCACACTCCCCTGAATAATTTGTGACTTTTTTTGAAGCAAAGAACTCGCTTGGAGACGGAAGGATGAAGACAATAAATGACGCAATGAAGATGACGTAGAGAGCCCAGGAGGTGGGAATAGTGGTCTTCACGGTGTAATCTTACACCTTATGGCGATGGATTTTCTTTGGAGGCGAGGGCCAAAAGAGGTTGAACTAACTGGTAGCGATGGGCCAATTGTGGGAATTAACGGGTGGCTGGGAGGATGGGCCGGTTGGCTAGATGAAGGATTGATTTCATACGCTAAGGAAAATAATCTGGGAGGAGTCTTGTTGGGTCTCGGATTGCAAATACAAAGAGTCGACAGTTATCTAGAGCGAGTACACGAAGCGGTAGGACAGTATCCGGGAGCGATATTGGTAGGAATTAGTATGGGGGGCCTAATTGCAGTCAGGTATGTAGAAAAGTATGGGTTTGACAATGTGCGGACAGTATTAACTGTGGCAAGTCCGTATAATGGAATTTCCTTCTTGAGGGCTTGGCCTTGGAGTGATGGTGCATTTAGAGATCTGGCTCCAAACAGCTCTGTACTGAGAAGTATTCAAAGAGTGAAGCGTGTTGACAAGATTGTGTGTATACAGGGTCGATATGACGAATTTGCTGGCATTGCTTGTGACATTAATCTACCAGGGAGAAAAGTGGTAATCAATGCTCCTGGCGGTCATAACGAGCTGAGAAATAATTTTTCGTGGAGCTCAGATGTTTTGGCTGAGCTAATGCGGGGGAAATAGTATAATTATAGGATGGAAAATACTCATGAAGCGGCGAAAAAGATTGTCGAGATGATCAGGCCTGATCTTGGAAAACAAG
This sequence comes from uncultured Gammaproteobacteria bacterium, assembly GCA_964356705.1. Taxonomy (GTDB): domain Bacteria; phylum Patescibacteriota; class Microgenomatia; order CAZETR01; family Amesbacteraceae; genus CAYHIN01. The sequence goes on along the minus strand of CAYHIN010000001.1, from coordinate 48,743 downwards.
CAATTATCCTAGCGTTGTCTGGGCCGTTGGGCGCTGGGAAGACGGCCATGACGAAGGTGATTGCCCTTGAGCTGGGGATTACAGAAGACGTGACATCGCCGACTTATGTGCTACATGTGCCTTACAAATTGAAAATGGACAATGGACAATGGACAATTGATTTAAATCATTTGGATGTCTGGCGACTGGAGACGTGGGATGAAGTGGAAAGATTAGGGTTACAAAAAATGATAGATGACAAGTCGCTGATTATTATTGAGTGGGCGGATAAGTTTGAGAAGGAGATTAAAGAACTCGGGAATATAAAGCTGATTTGGGTGAAAATTGAGTATGATGGAGAAGAAAGGAAGATTGAGATTAAATGAGCTACGACTTTCGTGAAAAAATTGATTATGGGAAGACTAGTAATGATCCTATTTGGGGTACAGGAGACGAAGATACAAACAAGTATTTGGAGAAGACTGAACTGACTGGTAAATGGCTAAACCTGGCAGCCGGTGATGGCAGATATATGGGTTTTTTGCTCAGGAATGCCGATCGGATAGTTGTGAATGACATAGATCGAACGGCACTGGATAAACTTATAATGCTAACTCCTGAGAACCAAAGAGTCATGCTTGAACCAGCTGTGTTTGACATTGACTCACAGTTTCCCTTCTCAGATGAGACTTTTGATGGAGTATTTTGTACTGGAACTTTGCATCTTTTTCCAAAAGAGACGATGGGGAAGATAGCTTCAGAAATAACCAGAGTAACTAAACAAGGAGGAAGATTGTTGATTGATTTGGCAACGGACATTCGACGAGTCATGCCAAACGGAGATCTGAGATTTAATCCAGTGGAACCCAGATATACCTTGGAATCAGGAAAGAAGGAGATCGAAGAAGCGTTTCGAGGATATTATATGAAATTTGTAAAAGGGGTAGTCCCGGAAGAAGAAGTGCTTGAGGTGACACAACCTCATGTTTTTTCGTGTAACTATTGGCTCGTGGATGGCAGTAAGAAATGAATCAGACCCTTGGCAAGGTGGGTGGGACGGGGGGGTGATTGTGAACTATCTCGAGACGAGAGTTAGGGTGTAAACCTGCTAACAGATTTGCAGCCTGGATAGAGGCGTCTATACGAGATTGGATTTTTTGTAACTCCTCTGGCCTGGGATCGACGGCACTTAGATTTTTGCGCTTGGAAAGATTTTCTGAAATTGTCTCTGATGGCGCGGTGACTAAGATGCGCAAGAAGGGTAATAAATTGTGTGTCGCCTCCCCTGTCTGAATCTCTGCGAAGACAGTTGTTTGGTTACCATCCAAGATGGCCCAGAATAGGTTTTTTAGCTCAGAGCCCACGGCAATGACGAAATCGTAACTGCTTAAAGCTGGAATTATCTGATCAGTATAAACACGAGCAGTGACTGTGAGATAACCCAGGTTTACCTCTGGACTTGATTGATCAGAAATCCTGTCTAGCTCCCTCTGCTCAAGAGACGTGATCTCATGTGGGACTTCGATTAAAAACACCTTTTTTGCTTGAGCCTCCAGCTCTGCTTTGAGCGCTGCACCTACCGTACTTGTGCCTACGCCGTCTGGGCCGTCGACAGTAATGTACTTGGGAGAGACCTGAAAATTAGCCATAAGCTGATTATAGCCTCAGTGACTGGTAAAATTGAGAAATGGATGTATCTGAGGTAACGGAAGTAAAGGAAGTCCCAGACTTGGCTACGAAGAGCAATGACTACGCTCTTCACAGAAATTTTAGACCAAGTGATGAAACGGAGACTCATAAAAAAAGGCAGTGGGCTGTTCCGGAAGGGTGGACGGTTTTGCATCATGGAACAAATTTGGCGAGAGCCGAATGGCAAGGAGCTAGAAGAGATGTGCTAAACCAGCCGTCAATGACTGTGGAGACAGGTTACCCTGGAATGTCTTGCATTACGGAAGAAGATCGAATTGGGCAGAAAAAAATTGGTAGGGATACGACACAAGGATTTTCAACAATCGAGACAGGAGATGGAATTGGTGAACCTGCTGAAATTCGAGTATTAATTCCCAATTGGCACAAACGGAAAAGAGGTTATAGCGAAGAGATGAGGCAATTTGCTACCAAGCACGGACAGCAGATGGCCGATGCAACTGCTGTGTTTAATGATCAAACCTTTTGGATAAATAACCAGCAACATCCGGTAATTTCTAGGGGTATAGAGTTGGTAAAAATTGACAACTTAGTGGAGGACGGAAGAACGGTGTTTAGATACGTTCCGAGAATTCTTTTAGATGCTTATGACAGCGAGGTTAAAAAATGAGAATACTTGCAGTGGAGACCTCGGCAGATGAAACGGCTGCTGCGGTGACTGAGGGACTCAACGTTATCTCATCAGTGCGAATCACACAAGAAATTCATGGACAGTGGGGCGGGATGGTCCCCTCTCTCGCCAAGCGGGATCATGAGAAAAATATTGATTGGGTGATCGAAAAAGCAATGGACGATGCACAAATGACAATGGATGATATTGATGTCGTAGCGGTAACCCAGGGACCGGGACTGGGAATTGCACTGGGTGTGGGAATTGCAAAGGCCAAAGAGCTGGCGGCTAAATATAGTAAACCACTGATTGCAGTCAATCACATCGAGGGGCACGCCCTCAGTGCGATGATTAAAACTGGATCCTTCGGTGCGCCTCAGGATGACGTGAGCTTTCCGTGTGCGGCGCTGGTGATATCGGGTGGGCATACACAAGTAATTGAAATCAAAGAAATTGGGAAATATAAAATACTGGCTGAGAGCCTGGATGACAACATAGGCGAAGCACTCGATAAAGCCGCGCGGATGCTGGGACTGCCCTACCCGGGGGGAGCAGCTTTTGAAAAACTGGCGCTACTTGGAAATCCGAAAAAATATCCCCTCCCCTTGCCTATGGCTGGAAAAGAAGATAATAGATTTAGCTATTCGGGACTTAAGGCCGCGTTTTATAGACTAGTTAAATCTCTGGATCCTTCGCAAGCTCAGGATGACACTATACTGACTCAGGAACAGAAACAGGATTTGGCGGCATCATTTCAAGCGATGGTGTTTAAGCATGTGGTGAGGATTACAAGTAAAGTGCTAAGTGCTAAGCGCGAAGCGCTAAGGATAAATGACCTGTTGGTCGGGGGTGGAGTGGCGGCCAATATGATGCTTAGGGATAAGTTGTGTGAAATGGGTAGTGAGATAGGTGTAAGTGTAAGGTTTCCAGAGAATATGATGCTGTGCACTGATAATGCAGCCATGATCGGGGTCGTGGCGGGATTTAAAGCGGAACGAGGCGAATATGCAAAGTCTGAAGATATCGACAGGATGCCAAGGTGGAGAGTGGATGCTAGTTACACTTGAGAGCGGTGAGGCATTGGGTGCGAGCTGTACCTTCTGGCACTGAATCACAGGCGGAACAATCTACGCCTTTCATCATGGCTGAGGGATCGGTAAAGGTCACGTCAGCCGGTAGCGTGAATTTGCTCTGATCTGCAACCCAAACTGAGCAAGAGTAATCTACTTCTTTATCTAGATCTACCTGATTTGTGGCCGTGGTGGTGGAATCTACTTCCGTGCCGGAAGGGAGAACGAGGGCCATCTTGAAGCCTTCGGTGGAGCCGTTTTGCCAGAAGTGGATAGTGTTGTCTGACATGATCATGTGATTGGTAGTCACGGTCTCGCCGGATTTTACTTCGAAGTCACCTCTGACCAAGCCTTCGCTGACATAGACTGTGCCGGCTGAATTTGACTCTGCATCTGAGAAAGTACAGGTCTGGGCGACTGCGGAGGCGAACAAATCGCGGAGTGACTGAGGAGAGCTGGGCTGAGAGTTGTCAGTTGTAAGTTGTTGGTTGTCAGTAGACGCGGGCTTTCTGAGAACAAAGAAGGCTCCGCCGCCCAGAAGAGCTAGGGCTATGGCAATTGCGACTATGACTTTGATATTCATCTCTAATCTGTTTTACTCCGACTAGTGGAAATTGTAAATAGTCCTTGGTGTATAATTTGTGTAGTAGGCTACGATCCGACTTGTCACCGAGGAGCCAAATCGAAATTAAGTATTGGTTGAGGTGGTATCTCTAGTCCCGCCTACGCATGAAGCTACGGCGAGGCGAAGCCGCAACCCCGTTAGTTAACGGGGTTTTTTGTTTTTTATGATATGAGAAATTAGTGTGCAATTTCTCATATACTTGTCGTTTTGCACACAAAACGATGTATATTAAATTTGCCCGCTTTTTAAAGAAGTTAATCATGCGAAACAAATTTAATTGATTATGGATAAAGCATACGAACATCAGAAATACGAAAAGGATATCTACGAGAAGTGGATGAAATCTGGGGCTTTTGAGCCTAAGGGCGAGGGAAAGCCTTTTAGTATTATCATGCCGCCACCAAATGCGAACGGAGAACTGCACTTGGGACATGCCACATTTATTGCGATATCTGATATCTTGATCCGTTATAAAAGAATGAACGGCTCCCCGACTTTGTGGCTGCCGGGTGTGGATCATGCTGGTATTCAAACCCAAGTAACTTTTGAGAAAAAGTTGCTCAAAGATGAAAAAAAATCTCGACACGATCTGGGACGAGACGAGTTTTATAAACGATGCTATGAGTTTGCGATAGATTGCAAAGTGAGTATGGAGAACCAGATGAAGGGCTTGGGAGCCTCTTGTGACTGGTCTCGCGAAAAATTTACTCTAGACCCACAGATCTCAGACCTAGTCTATGAAACTTTTATAAAGATGCATAAAGATGGGCTAGTATACCGAGGCTATAGAATCGTCAACTGGTGTCCTAGGTGTAGAAGCACCCTGGCCGACGTAGAACTAGAACACAATGAACAGACGACAAAACTGTACTATGTACGATATCCCAAAACCTGGGAAGAGGGATGTGTGGTGGTGGCTACAACCAGACCTGAACCAATCTGGGTGGATACTCACTTGGCTGTAAATCCTAAAGATAAAAAGAATAACCATCTGGTTGGAAAGACGGTGAAGAACCCCCTGACTGGGGCAGAGATGGAAATAATCGGGGAAGAATTTGTGGAACCTGGATTTGGTACGGGTGTCGTCAAGATGACTCCAGCGCATGACATGACGGATTTTGAAGTGGCGCAAAAACTGGGACTGCCTATCAACCAAGCGGTGGACTTTGACGGACGGATGACAAAAGAGGCTGGCAAATATGCTGGCATGAAGACCAAAGAAGCCAGAGAGGTGGTTGTGTCCGACCTGACAACCCTTGGTTTGATCGAAAGGATAGATGAGAATTATGTGCATGCGGCGGCGACCTGTGAGAGGTGCGGAACCGTGATCGAACCACTGGTGTCCAGACAATGGTTTATCTCGACTAAGAAACTGGCAGAGCCGGCAATCGCAGCTGTCGAAGAAGGTAGAATAAAAATAACTCCTGAAAAATACGAAAAAATGTACTTTAACTGGATGAGAAGCATCCGAGACTGGCCCATCTCGAGACAAATCTGGTGGGGACACCAACTGCCGGTGTGGTATCGAAAAAGCGACCAACTGACTGGTGATCAACTCTCAGAATGGGAAAAGCTGAAAAATGGTGATACCAGGGCTCGAACAGACGCACTAGAGTCCCCTATTGTTTCTATCGAAAAACCGGAGGGTGACGAGGTAATACAGGACCCAGATACTTTTGACACTTGGTTTTCTTCTGGCCAATGGCCAATAAATACCCTCAAAACTTCAGGTGTGAGAGACTTTGAAAAGTTTTACCCTACGACGGTCATGAACACGGCTTATGAAATCCTGTTTTTGTGGGTGGCCCGCATGATTATGTTTGGACTATATCTGACCGGAGAGGTGCCATTTGAAACCGCCCTGATCAATGGGGTCTTGAGAGATAATACTGGTGCAAAGATGAGCAAATCTAAGGGTAATGGGGTGAATCCAAATGAGGCAATAGAGAAATATGGCGCGGATGCCGTGCGAATGGGAATCTCGGCTGGAAGAGACAATGGGAATGATCTACTTATCTCCAAGCAACAAATGGAAGAGAGAATAAGAGGATATAGAAACTTTAGTAACAAGATGTGGAATTCAGCGAGATATGTGGAGATGATGAAGACGGAAAATCTAAATGCGCCATTGGACCTGGAGTTTGAAAACTATGTGAATGAAGTGGTCAAAAAAGTAACGAGTGATCTAGAAAAATATCGAATCGGACAAGCGGCAGAAACGGTCTACGAAGAGTTTTGGCACTGGTTTTGTGATAAGCAGATTAATTTGCAAAGGGATGGACAAGTATCGGCCGCTGCACTCTCAAAAGGACTGAAAACATTTTTGAAATTGGTTCATCCGTTTATGCCGTTTGTGACGGAAGCTATATGGAGTGAACTAGGAGAGAAAGAGATGTTGATAACGAGTAAGTGGCCAAGTAAATAAACTGGATCCTTCGGTGCGCCTCAGGATGACAAGAAGTGGTTATTCAGATTTTTCTTCTGACTTGGATTCTTCAGTAGCTGCGGCTTCGCCTTCAGCTGGAGCTGCGGCTTCACCTTCAGCCCCTTCGGCGGGAGCTACTGGTTCGGCTACTTCTTCTTTGGCGAGAGCTGAGATCTGAACGATAAGGGCATCGGCTTCGGTCAGAATAGTGACTTTGGAAGTGTTGACTGAGATGTCACTGACATGGAGAGATGAACCAACCTCGGAGAGACCGGTTATGTCGAGCTGAATCTTCTCGGGAATGTCGGTCGGGAGAGCTTCTATCTCGATGGCGTCTAACTGCTGGACCAAGACACCGGTGCCGTCTTTTTGGGCTGCCGACTCCCCTACTAATTCGACTGGGACTTTGGTGGTAACTTTTGTCTTGAGATCTACTTGGTAAAAGGAGATGTGGAGTAATTGGCCGGAGACGGGGTGGACCATGACTTCTTTGACTAGGACTGGAAGCTCTGACTTGTTGTCCTCAAGCTGAAGGTAAAAAAGAGCTGACTCTCCGACTTTTTTGAACAGCTTTGAGAAGTCTTTGGAGTTGAGCTGAATAGAAATAGATTCCAGGTTTTTTCCAAAGATATGAGCTGGGACTAACCCTGCCGCACGGAGTTGTTTTACACCACGACCAGTAATCGTGCGAGCTTGAACTGGGATAATGTGTTTGTCCATTTGTGATTGTGTTTCGATTTAAGGTTTTGTGAAATCAATATTGAGCTGGAACTTCTCGGGATGGGCGTAATTATACTCGAGACGGCCAGCATCAGCAACTGAGGCGACTTTGTCTACTAAGGCGGCCCAAGTAGGAGGATAGTTTAATTCTACTTTTACCTGGTCCCCTACTACGCCGGGCTGGCTGGGAATGTCGAGCTGATAGTGGAACTGGCTGGCCTTGGGCATGGGAGTGTGATAGCTAAATTGGACTTTGACATCTTGCAACTTATTTACTGTGAAACTGACTCCTAAATATTTTGACCCTTGGGAGACTCCGATATGTATCGAGTCTTTTGGAATGGCTACTCCGTCAATGGAAACTTGATAGTCCGAGAGCACGTCGTCTGGTAAATATAGCCGCAGGTATTCTTGGTGGTTTTGGCCTACCCAAGAATTTGCCTCAGGTGAATAACGATATGAAAAAGTGTGAAGAGAAGTGTTTTGGGAATCTGAAAGACTAACAGAGGCGGTATGAGATCTGGTCAGATAAAGATTGGTCTTGGAACCGGTGATGTTTGATGATACGGGGTAGGCATAGTCTACGGAACATATCAGAAAACTGCGACACTCCGGAAGCCCCTTCTCCCCTTCTGCGAGACCGGTGATGAAGACCTGGCCAGTGACTACTTGGGTATAAAAAAGCTGAATTACTTTTTGATATTTAAGATCGTCCATATTACTAAATTGGGCAAAGATGGCACTCAGAAGAGTGGTGAGATATTTGTTGTAATCATCGGATGAATTTAGTTGGGACTGATATATCGCGGAAAAGTTTTGGGCGGTGACTGGAACTTTAGACTCCCCCACCTGGACGGAGCCAATTATCCTGACCAACTCTTTGAGAGTGTTTAGATCCACTAGGATGACTCCATCGAAGGGTTGGTTGAGCTCTTTTTGGGCAAACCAAGCAATCTTGGTCAGCGTGGATGAGATATTGGGATCCCATGAGGCGTCGCGCAGGTACCATTGAGTCTGGTCGGTCAGATCCTGAAAATCGGCTGGGGTGGTGACAGTGCCTGTGAGAAGCTTATCTGTATCGCGAGTTGAAAAAGGCTGAAACTGATCGATCTGGCCATGTGAGATATCGACTTTGAGAAAAGCTTCTATCAGTCCCCCGCTGCCTCTGAGCTCCCAGTTGTCTTGCAAAGCCACTAGATAAGTTTTTTTGCCACTGGTGAAATTTCTCAATGTACTTGTAATGTTTGGGATAAGAAGACTGAGAGTGTGGCGAGATTCCCCTGCGCCTACGGCTAGACTCTCGAAGGATCTTATGTGATTGGGTGTGGCAAGATATATTGACCTAAGGTCGGCTTGAACCTGATTTAGCAAATGGTCGGTCTCTTCTAGAGAAGCTGTGATTTCTGCTGTCTGAGGAGCAGGTCTCGTTGTGAAGAGGCTGGCTAGAAACGCGGAGGATCTCTTGGCCGATTTGGTGGTCAGACGATCTAGTTTTTTTAAAGTAATGATGAGATCTTTGTACTGCGACAGCGGAAGGCCGATCTGAGTGGCGAGCTCGGAAGAACCAGGGCTAAGTCGGGAAGTATATCGAAAGGCTGAAAGACTAACGTCGGTCACGCTAGTACATACAGAGTATCTGTGAAGACATGAGGTGAGTGGATACATAAAGACTAACAATAGAATCGAAAGTAGCCAAGGAGTGGCAAGAGCGAGTATTAGGTATAACGTATTAAGTATCATGTATTGAGGCTTGGAAACGAGGGGAATGGCTTTTGCAGTAGGTGTCTTTATTGAGCTTGACCGAGGTTCTTGGTGAGGGGTCGAATGTCCATATATAAATTTGCGAATAATGGTCTCGGCCAATTGAGATGTGGAGACGGTGTGATCATACTCGAACACCTCATGATTTAGGTCATAGTTGTGAGCAAACTGATTGGTAAGAGTAATTGCCGTTCGAGACAAATGAGACGCGGGGTTTTTTACCACCAAAATGAACTTGTGATGATCTGACTTGACCTGCTTGAGATGTTCATAGAGATCTGAGGTGTGGGACAAGGTCTCGGAAAGAGAAGGGGAATCAAAACCTACAAGATAAATAGTGACGTCGGCGTCTGATGATTTTTTTATGAGCTGAACATGCTTGAGATTTGAGAGCTGGTTTGTGATTTCGATGGCTAAAGGATGGTGCTCGATATTGAGAAAAACTTGAATATTTTGGGACTCAATTTCGGGAATTAGAAACAATTTGGGCATCCTATTGATTGTATACCAAGTAGCGGTAAATGTAGAAGATCTACATATATTGTGTCATTACGAATTTCTTAGCTTTGTAACTGTCGATGATTTATGCCTGCATCAATTCTATTTATGTCAGTACATAAAACGTGAAACTACCGCTGGCTAAGAAACGCGGGGAATTTGATGTCTTTTTCTTAATGAGGACTGGGTCCTTCCACTTCGACTTCGCTCAGTGTCAGGATGACAAGCTATCGAGGGTTTTGTTTACAAGTGCGTCGGCGGCGGAATTTTGTTCACGAGGTACGTGAGTAAAACGAACTGAATTAGAAGGAAGAAGGAAAATGATATTTTTGATCTCTTGAGATTTGGTTTGAAGATTTGGATCTTTGATCTTGTATTCGCCTCTGAGCTGCTTGACGACGAGCTCGGAATCGAGATAGAAGTTTGTATTATGTATTTCGTATAAAGTATCACGTATATACTTCAGTGCCTCTATGACGGCTTGGTATTCGGCTTGGTTGTTTGTCGCTATCCCTAGGTAAAAACCATGTTGATGAAGAGTAGTGTTTGATGAGTCGTAGATGATAAAGGCGCTGGCTGCTGGACCTGGATTGCCACGAGAGCCGCCATCGGTAAATATTGAAATTGAGTCGTTAGTCATCGGCTGTTAGCTTTGATTTTAATAGTGCTAATAATAACACTAGTAATAGAGTGTTTTGGTGGATGGTGAGCCAGTAGTGATCGACCATCCCAGTGATTGCGATCACTAGGATTGCAGCGCGAAGCGCTAAGTGCGAAGTGCTAAGACGAATTGCTTTTTTGACCACATTGAAAGTAATAAATAGGGAGAAGGGGAGGCCGAGTTCGCTAATAAGTAGTAAAAATATATTGTGGACTGGCTGGAACTGAAGCGCGAAAGAGGGAGAGGATAAATGGGGTTGAAAGACTGGAAAACTACCCAGACCGAGACCCATAATAGGGGATTTTTGGATAGCTATGACACTTTTTTCAATGAGCCACATGCGATCAGTTAACGAAGTAGAAAGTTGTGAGTAGTGTGTGGTGAGATATGTAGTGAGAGTAAGGAGTGAAAGAATTATCAATACTTTTTTGAATTTTGGAATAAATAAATAAATTATTAATAATATTTCGAGAAAGATGGCGGTGCGGGAGAATGTGAGGGGGATGGTGAGGAGGGCAATTGTTAACGCTAGTTTCGATGTCATCCTGAACGCAGTGAAGGATCTAGGGTTTTCTGGATTCTTCGTTTCACTCAGAATGATAAGCAAAGCGCCGACTAATAAAAAACCAGCGAGGGCATTTGGGTGAGGAAAAGTAGAATATGCTCGTAGATACTCATGACCTAAGATAGAAAACTTTGCGATGCTGGGAGTAACTATATTGAATGTTCGCTCGCCGAGCCAGTACCAGAAGCCGCCTATTGAGGACTGGGATATAAACTGGAACCAGGCGAGGAGGGAAGTCCATAATATTGCGAGACTAAATCCTAAATTCAAAACTCTAAACTCTAAACTCTTTTTTAGAGATAAAAATAATAAGCAGTATTCAAGAACGCGGAGCCATTTGTAGATGGTCACCATGGGTGACAAAGAAAATAAAATGTTGAAGACGACGAAGATTAAGAGAACGAGAGGTATTTTTATTTTTGGTCTTATGAGAAGAATGAGGGGGATGATTATAAGATCGGTGAGATAAAGAGTGGGGGAGAGATAGTCGATGCGAGTGCCGAAAAGATATGACCACTCCGGCCAGAAGTGAAATGCTAATTGGGATGGGAGAAAAAGAATTAAAAAAAACAGGAGCACTTTTGGAATTATACTGGATCCTTCGCTGCGCTCAGGATGACACTGTTTCTGGTTTGGGGGAGATGATGATGCCGCGGGAACGACCGATGCCTTCGGAGGCCGTCGTGACTTGGGGATGATCTTGTAAGTGCATGTGGACTAATCTGCGCTCATTGGCTGGCATGGGAGGAAGAGAGTGGGCCTGACCGGTAGCTATCACGCGGGAGACGGCTGAGTCGGCCAGAGCAGTGACGGCGGTCAATCTCTTTTCCCGGTAATCATTTACATTTATAGTCAGAGTAGGCCAGGAACTCTGCTTGGCAAAAACGTGCTGAGAAATGATGTTTTGCATGGCGGCAAGATTTTCGCCGTGGTAGCCAATAAGAAGGGAGGGGTTTTGGGTCTGGATGGCAATGCTGTAGGTATTTTCTTCACTATTGAAGCTGACTTCGACAGTAGTGTCGTCAGCTACGCTGAGAAAAGAGAGGAGATCTTGGCTGATCTTTAGAATATCTTGGGTTTGGTCTTCCATGATCTCATTTTACCAGATTTAGCTTCAAAAGGTAAGGCTTCATCCCGCCCCATCCTGTAGCCAGATACTGCTGAACGAGACTGACGACGGTCAAAGCCAACTGATAAATGGCAAGACCAGATGGGAACTGCATACCAAAAATGACGATCATAAGCGGCATCATAAAGAGCATCTGCTGGGAAGCGGCCTGCATAGCGTCGTCTGACTCGGCGGGGGTGGTAGTCACGATTTTCTTTTCGGCTTTGGTAGCCGGAGACATCATCTTTGACGTAACAACTTGGAGAAGGGCTGCGGCTATGACAAAAAGACCGGGAAGAGGAATGGGGAGACCGGGAATCCTAAATACATCGGGTTTACCCATGTCGATATACATAAAATGGGTATTGAGCTGGAAGTCTTTTGGAAGCTGATTGAACTTGTACAAAATAGGATTTAAGTGCTCGGCTACTGTTTGGCCATTTGGCTTGAGAACTGAATTGAGCGAATTGAAAAGGGCAATGAGAAGAACTATCTGGACGATCTGAGGCAAACAACCGGAAGCTGGGTTTGCTCCATGCTGCTTGTACAGCTCGGCTTGGGCGGTCATGAGAGCAGTCTTGTCGTCTTTGTATTTTTCTTTGAGTTTCGCCAGTTCTGGCGACAACTCTTGGACTTTTTTACTCAACTTGAGTCCGGGAAGAATAAGAGGAGTCATGGCGACTCTGAGGCCGGCTGTCAGAATAACGATGGCCCAACCCAGACTACCTGTGAGCTGATGTAACCAGACAAGGGAGTTTACTAAAGGAAAATAGAGTAGTTGGTTCCAGAGTTCTAACATAAATGTATCAAGTATCTTGTATTAAGTATTATGTATTTAAAATAACGGGTCGGGACCAGCGGGTGTACCTGGATGGCAACGAAGAATTCGTTTTAGTCCCAAAAGGCTGCCACGAAGTATACCGTATTTATCTATAGCTTGATAGGTGTAGTGGGAACAAGTCGGGGTGAACCGACAGGCACTATGACTGGCGAGCGGTAAGACCCAATAGAGCCTGATTAAGGCCAGGAATAATTTTTTCATTGAAGGGGTAAATAATTATATCGATTGGTGGTGAGTAGTGGGAAGTGAGTAGTGAGTAGATTTCGCGACGGAAGTGATTGCGGGCGACGGCTGATTTGGAATATTGTTTGGAAACGACGACAGAGAAACGGCTATGTGGGAGAGTGTTGGGTGAATAGATTAGTTTGGCATTGGGGATGGAAACTTTGGTGCCGGATTTTTTGACCAGAAGAAAATCTTTGCGACTCAACCTATATTGTTTTGCGAGCATTATATGGTGACTAGTCTTTTGCGGCCGATGGCTCTTCTGCGTTTGATGACGTTTTGACCGGTGCGAGTGGACATGCGAGATCTAAAGCCGTGCTTTCGGGCTCTTTTGAGCTTCTTGGGTTGCCAGGTATGCTTCATTGCCATAGGTTTATTGGGTTGGAGCAGCTGGGGCTGCGGCAACTATCCTTTCTTCCAGAGGAGAAACTCGTGGTAATTGATTGCGAAGTTCAGTATTCATAGAAATTGGAGTCGGTGCAGAACCAGCTGGTGCGGCTGCTTTAGAAATTATTTGATCAAGTGTATTAGGAGGTGTAGGTAGTTCGACTCTGAGCACATCGCCAACATTTTCATCTCCATCCTCTTGAGCGGGCAGGGTGGTTTCGTCTGCCGGTGCGGCTGCGGCTATTCTTTCTTCGAGTGATAACTCCATAGACATGATTATATCTTCTGGGTATAGTTATGACAATGGGAGTGGATAGAAAGCAGGTTTTGGACGAATTACTGGTATGGTTGGAGGAGATGGCTCAGAAAAACTCACCGGACCCAAAGTATTGGGCTCAGTTGAGAACTGCGGAGCGCAGCTTCAACTTTTTACTTGATGTGGAAGTGCTAAGTTCAGCGCCTGGAACTGTTGATCATATTTGGCTAAATGATCTAAAAAAGCGGAGAGATGAGGTCGCGAACGAAATTACCAAGACGATAAAGGGTGACCAGAGGATTCAAAAGAGATTTGAGGCTTTTTGTGATTTTATGAAAGATCCTGGTACGCTGGGGTCAATGCTGTAGGCTAAGGGTTATCTAATAATGTCAATCAAGACTCTAGAGCCGTGAAATGTGTATTTTTGGTTGTTAAAGAAGTCGACCAAAGCTAGTTTGTATTGTGGTGAGGTTTTGTGTATCTGGCTAACTATTGTTTTGTTGATAATTGTTCCGGCGGATATTTCTTCTTGGCCTGACATTAAGGGCAGAGTAGGATGGGTGTTTACTATATCTGTTAATACTTTTTGAACATATACTTGAAATTCCTCGTTTGAGCTAATGATTGTGGGGTTGAAATCTGAATCAAAAGCGACCTTACAAAATAATTTATCGGGAGAAATAGTTGAAATTATCAACACGAATACTATAATACTCGATGTATGGGTGCTGGTGAAGATCTGAATAATCCACGAGTTGAAGCAGGAAGGTGGCTGGGGAAAAGCGAGTCAGAATTGAAACTTGAAATAGATGGTCCACTTACTCAAAAAGGGTGGAGCAGAGAACAGGTTAGTGCAATTAGCAATGCAATAGTTAAGGATTCAAAAAAGAACGAGGGTGTTTATTATAGACAAGGGATGGATTGGGTAGACAGACATGGAATTGTTCAAAAATTTTCCAAAAACGAGAGACTTCAATTGGATAGACAAACAGCTATGGACAAAGGAGAGTTTGTTGATCGAGCTGTGAAGAGATATTTGAGTGTAAGACAGGAATTTGCCAATGCGTGGACAAGAACTGAACACGACGCGAGTTTTGGTCCTATGCAAATAGTGAACAGAAGTGAATTTGCTAAAAATCTACTGGTGGGGGTTGCGATAGCAAGAGAGAGAGTACCAGCTAATGAAACTAGCCCTGTATTACATGGTATGAGGGTTGCTTCGGAGTTTGCGAGATTGATTCCTCCAAAATTAGTTCTGGAACAACCAGAGACTATTTGAATATAGGGGACTTGTAAAATTGTGGATATCTAGTGTAAAAGTGCGGTGTGCAGTACGATTTGGAAAAAGTTTGGGGGAGTGTGTTGGAGGCATTGAGATTGTCCTTGAGCGACGGGTCTTTTAATGTGTTTTTTAAGAAAACGACTTTGATGTCGATTACTGAAGCTGGGGAGAAGCTGGTGTGTGCGGTGGGGTGTGACACGCCTATGAAGAAAAATAATCTAGATAGCAGATTTTCGGGCCAGATTGCGCTGGAATTGGAAGCCCAACTGAAAAGAAAGTGTGAAGTAATAATTAAAATCAAATCCCAAATCCCAAACCCCAAGTCCCAAGAACCGATCGGTCCGTTGTTTGATGAAAAAAAGATGGACATAGCGGCTGTCCGTCGAGCCAACTTGCGTGAAGACTACACCTTTGAAAATTACGCTGTGGGGGGAAGTAATCAGATGGCGTTTGCGGCAGCCCAGGCGGTGGCCGCCAAACCGGGACTGGCTTATAACCCACTATTTATTTATGGTGGAGTGGGAGTGGGGAAAACGCATTTGATGCAATCTATTGGAGCCCACGTATTGAGCCAGACTGGATATCCGGTGCTGTTTTGCTCGGGAGAAGAGTTTACCAACGATCTAGTCGAAGCGATTAGACTCAAATCGACTGAGAAAGTGAGAGCAAAGTATAGAAAAGTGAAAGTGCTGATGATCGATGATGTGCAATTTATTGCTGGAAAACCTACGGTACAGGAAGAATTTTTCCACACGTTTAACACTATCCAAAAAGAAGGGGGACAAATAGTGATGACCTCAGACCGACCACCGACTGAGATCGTAAAGCTGGAGGAAAGACTAAAGAGCCGGTTTGGGGCGGGATTGATCGTGGATGTAGGGCAGCCAAATTTTGAACTGAGGACGGCCATACTTCTCATTAAAGCCAAGCAGCGCAATATCAATCTGGACATGAAACTCGCGCAAATGGTGGCTGCAGAGATAGAGGGAGTGAGGGAACTGGAGGGATTTCTGACAAAACTAAACACTGAACTAGTGTTTGCAAAACGGGAACTGAATTCTGAACTGATCTCGACTTTGTTAAAAATAAAACATCAGAGTGAAAATACCACGAGGCTTATGACGCCGACTGAGATGATAAACATCATCAGCGGCTTCTATGGAGTGGGGGTCCAGCAAATAAAAGGAGAGAGACGAACTAAAGCTGTTGCGTGGCCCAGACAAGTGCTCATGTATTTTTTACACAAAATAATGCGGCTGTCTTTGGAAGAAGCAGGGAGAATGATCGGAGGACGCGACCACACAACAGTGCTGCATGGGTCCAACAAGGTCGAGCTGATGATTGAAGAGGATGAGAGAATTGCCTCTGAAGTCAGGGAGATTAGAAAGAGGATAGTTGGGGTATAATTTGGGGATAAGCTTTGTATTATGTATTTTGTATTAAGTATCATGTATAAGTTTGCAGAAGTTATGCACAATCTATTAGGGATAAAACAGATAGTATGTGCACAGGTTATCAACACTGAATTAACCCGAAAACTGAAATGAAAAATGAAAAGTTATCCGGATATCAACAGGGCCTACTAATTACTACTACTAGTTTAAAGTAAAAAGAAAACGGAAGTTATGCAAGCAACAGTGTTACAAGAAAGTCTAAACAAGGGACTGGCTATAGTCTCTAAAGTGATCACGACGCGAGGACAGCTACCAATACTGGCTAATGTCCATATAGAAGCGAGGGATGATGGAATCATATTAACGGCGACTAATCTGGACATGGGAATGAGGGTTGCAATAGGAGGAAAAGTAGAAAGAGCTGGAGCGATCACGGTGCCCGCACGAAATCTGGCTGATTTTATAGCTACTCTGACAGGGGAAACGGTGGAGCTTTCTGAAGAAATGTCTAAACTGAAGGTGAAAGCTGGAAAGTTTGGGGCAACTTTTGCTGGAATTGCGGCAGCTGAGTATCCAACTGTGATCGCCAAGGAGACAGAAGGGACGGGTGTAAAAATAAAACTGAATAAACAAGTATTACAAGATATAGCTGCTGAAGTGGCTTACGCTTCTGCAATTGATGATAGTAGGCCCGTGCTTACTGGGGTGAAGTTGTGTGTGGTGGGTAGTGAGATGTCTGTCACGGCTACTGATGGATTTAGAATGAGCCGTAAACAAATCCCAAATCCCAAGTCACAAATCTCAAACGAACTGGAATCATTGATATTGCCGGCGAGGGCGATACAAGAACTGGCCAGAATAGTGGGAGACGGAAGGAAAGAAGAAGTAGAGATGAGAATACTACCTGCTTCTAATCAAGTAGTTTTTGAATATGACAAAGTGGAGCTGATTGCACGGGTCTTGGAAGGGAATTTTCCGGATGTTGATAGAGTGATACCCAAAGAAGAGAAAACGGTGATCTTGGTGGATCCTGGGGCCTTGAGCCAAGCGATGAAAGCGGTGGCAGTGTTTGCCCGGGATAGTGGAAATATAATTAAGCTATCAGTTGTAAGTGATAAGCTATCAGTGTCTGCCGCTTCGCAGCAGACGGGAGAAAGTCGGGCGGAGGTGGAAGTGGATATGGAAGGGGAGGATGTGGAAATCGCGTTTAACTATAAATTTATGAATGATTTTTTGAGTAGTGTGGGGACTTCTAAGAGAATAAAGATTGTATTGAATGGAAATATGGTGGCGGGGCTATGGATGATAGAGGGGGATGAGACGCTGACTCATTTGATAATGCCTATACGGAATTAGACTTGTATTAAGTATTATGTATCAAGTATTTGGGGACGAGACTAGATGCCGCCGGGAGGATGTTCGTCTAGAAGCTCCGGGTGTTTGAAAGGATCTAAAAAAGTGACTGTGGTTTTGGTAATCTGGTTACCGCTTGGATCTAAGAGATAGACTGTGTGGGGAATTTCGGTGGGCCATTTGGCATTTGGAGATATATGTATAGTTAGTCCGTCGGGACTGAGGCGAATTTTGTGCTCAATTTGAGGGTCAATTTTTACTTTGAACATATCGAGGGTGATGGGAGCAGCAAAATAAAACGAGACGGCGGTGGAGGGAAACATGAGCAGGGGTTTGGTGCCGTCGGCGGGGTAAATTGTAGTGGGCTGTAAATTGCCCGGTGTCGATTTTTGGGAGACGGTGATGATATAGATAAGACAGGCTAGAGATATGAGAATAAAAATACCGAGGATTTTTTTGGATTTGAGAGCTTGGAGAAGTTTTTGCATGGTAAGTTTGATTATATGTTACAGAAATAATTTTCGGGTTTGACGTAGACGTCATTTATTTGGACTTCTAAATGAAGATGGGTGTTGCCTCCTTGGTCAAAAAGTACCCCAATTTTAGTGCCTGAGATGTAAGGACCCGGCGGCACTGTGGGTTCCTTCATGTGGAGAAAGTTGAGAGTGTAGATATTACCATCTGAGCTATTGACTGTTCTGAATTGATGGGGACATCCTCCAGTGTTGCAGGGGAAGACCAGCCTTACATATTCCCAAGTAGGAGATTGGCCGTTTATTTGGGGAAGAGAGACGTTACGGTCGCTGCTGACGACGTCTATGGCGTAACCATAGACGGGGGAATTTTGACCTGCGCAGCGAGGATGATTTTGATAACAATAGTTGGCACTGACTCCGATGGGGGCACAACTGATGCCGTCACTGGGGAGATGGTAAGAACAATATCGATTTGAATTAGTACCAAAGATAGCTCGCCAGTAACCATTGGCGCCGTGGTAGTTTGAACTCTCTTCGTGGGCGGGATCGTAAGAGTAGGTACTGATAGTGCCGCTGGCCAGGGGACAGCTGGAGGCGTTTTGAAAACCAATACCTCCGCCTGTATTGTAAACGGTAGGGGGAGTGACTAGGGCGCTAGAGGTAATGATGTAGACAAAGAAAGCGACGACGACGGGGACGGCAATGATGGCTATTAAGACGCCGCTGAACGTAGAAGTCACAGCTGAGGTAGCAATGGTTGTCGCGACAAAATTGAATTTTGACGCTGCATTTGAAGCATATAGACTACTAAACCCAAGGTATTTGCAACTGATGGCAGACTGGATGCCGCCGGTAAGGAGTCCACCACCTAGTCCTATGAGAGCTGAAGGGATGATCGATACTCCGGCCATGCTGGCACCGAAACCGAGCAAGAGGGCCGTGGCGCCGGGAATGATATTGTCTTTTAGCTCTTTGAGAAATCGAATCGCCGGGTCGATAAGCTTGACGAGCACCTCACCTACTACCCAGCCGACGGCAAGGGCAATGAGGTTTCCAATGATGGGAGCGGCGCTGCCAATAGCCTGGAGAATGGGCTGAAGGGCGGCATTGGCAGCTATTTTTGCTCCTGCCGCAGTTATGGCTTTGCCGGCTGCTGTACCTGCAAATTTGGTCCAAACTCCCTTGACGGCTGCTGAAACTGGGGCTTGGAAATTTTTCCTGAAGGCCAGAGCTACGGGATTCCCAGCTACTTTCATGCCAGTGTATTTGTTTAGAAACCTGAGATTGTATTGGAGGGCGCCTTTGCCGGAAAACTTGAGGGCACTGGCTACACCCAAGGGACGAAGTTTAGTAGAACCTGCGGCCAGGACGGCAACAAAACTTCTTAATCCTGACTGTTCGGCAAACTTTGAGGTGAGAAAAGCACTACCAAGTAGAGTTTTGGCGGCAGCTGCCACTACTGGGCGGATGGGTTCTGGAATGTAGCCCTCTAAATATTTGGTGAAAGAATAAATAACTGGGGACTGGATTTTGATAAGAAACTCGGGACTTAAGGCAGTAGGGTTGCCTAAAACAGTGTGGAGATCTTCAAAAACTCTGCGGGAGTTTAGATATCCAAAACGGAGATTGGCGAGGGCTGGATTGGCTTCTATTAAACTCTCTAAGGAGACTTTGAAGATATTATTAAAAGATTGGGCCTGGAGGGCTTTGGTGTGAACGAGATTTTTACCTATAGGGGTATATCCGCTGAAGTAAAAACTCAATTTGGCGGAATCGAGTAGTTTGGGAGCGAGAACCCGGGCTTGCTCGGGGGTGAGGCCGGCTTTGGTGAAGTGGGCGGTGAGTGAGGATAAGACTTGTTGGTCTGCCGTGAATCTAAGAGGATTGGTCTGGAGATGAGTGTGAAGATCTGAAAAGATCTGGCGACTCTTCTCAGGTGAAATAGAACGACCAGTGAGGGCTTCTAGCTGGGGAAGGATACTTTTGTCAAAATAGCTGGCAAATATCTGAGGATCTGTGGTGGGATTTAGAAGATACCTAAGAGTAAACTGATTTGTCACTGAAATGAGCTGTGCACTAGAGAGGGTAGTGTGACTTTGGAGAATTGAGGAGGTAGATGAAGTGAGGAGCTTGATATTTGGATGAACTGTGCGGAGAGTACCGATGATGGGAGCTAGTTTTTCCAGAGTCTGGTTGGTATTTGCTGAGGGGGAAAGATAGTTGGTTAATCTGACTGTGGAAATAAGTGTGTCTCGGGCTGACTCTGGTGAGATGGACAGACCTTTGGCAATAGGATGGATGAGACCAGTGAGTATTTTGGTCTCGGGAGAGTTTTGGGGGAAGGTTGCCGAAATAATTTTGGAAAAATCCTCGGCGACTGAATCAAGAGTCGTTTTTTGGATATATTTGGGTGTTTGTTTGGGGGGAGTGGTGAGAAAGGTGGTGATGTGGGGTGTGGCGGTAGAGAGAGTTGGGTTGGTGAAGACCTCGAGTACGCTATCTGCAATCTGGCGAGTCCTTTCTGGATCAAAATCTGTAATGCCTAGGTAAGCAATATATTTTTGGGCATACTCTGGAGTAGCAATTTGCGTAAGAACCTGAGATTGGGTTTGTATCAAAAGATTTGTGATTAGTTCTGAAGAAACACCCGACTGGGCTGATATGGATGATGCATCGGTAAGGAGGGTATGGGGATGGATAAGAGTGCGAAGTGAGCCGAGGAAGGTTTCCTTGGGGGCATCTTTAGATGTGGTAGTGACAGAAGAAGCGAATTCTTTGGAAAAGATGAGATCCTGTGTAAGGCTAGAGATTTGGTCTGAAGTTTGGTTTGGGAGGACAGATCTTACTTGGGTTAGCAGTTTGGACGCTGTTTCTTTGGAGTGGGTTTGGAGAGTCTCTGGCAAGATCTCATTAATTAGTTTTGTAGACTGAGCGGAAGTAAGCTCCTGGTTGTGGGAAAAATCCCGGATGGTGTCTACTATTTGAGATACGGTAGCCGTGTCGTGCTGGGTATATTGACGAGCTGTCTCAACGGCTTCGGTTTGGGTCAGATGGGCTGACGTGTGGTTTTGGAGATATAAAGCTTTTTCTTCTAGAGTGTCTAGCGACTGAAGGTCGTGGGTGATCTTTGAATCTGAAAGACGGGCGAGGGGTGGGATGTAGGAAAGAACCTCTTTTCGTAGAGACGGGGGGAGAGGTCTGCCGGTGGATTTTTCGACGTGAGTGACTAGTTCCTGGGTAATTCTTTGATATTCATCCGGAGAGGCGGTGCTGGCTTTTTGGACCAGATCAGCTAGTTTTCTGTGAAATGAGACCTGGTCTGGTATAGGAATATCTTTGAA
Organism: uncultured Gammaproteobacteria bacterium; assembly: GCA_964356705.1. Lineage (GTDB taxonomy): Bacteria > Patescibacteriota > Microgenomatia > CAZETR01 > Amesbacteraceae > CAYHIN01. The sequence continues at coordinate 27,459 of CAYHIN010000001.1, read as the reverse complement.
GGCGGTAGCAATAACTTCGTCCATGCGTGGATCAATCTGGGGCGGGGTGGACGGAATCTCTTTTTCAGGAAGTGAGGCGACAGAAGCCCTGGCGGCATAGATGGCAGACCTTTTTTTGATGCGAGTGACAAACTGAGTGGCGGGGTCGGGTTGGGCGGAAAGATTTTTTTCTGCTTCTTCCCATTGTTGAGTAAGCTCTTGGACGGTAGCTAGATCGGAGTTGTTTATTTCTTTAAAAATCTTGGCTCGCAGATTTGCACAGATTTCCAAAACACGTTCTTTCTCGGCATCCTTGGTGTGTTCGGAGGAAATAGAGGCTTCGCCCAGAATTTTTTGAATTTGAAATGGAGTTAGATACCGACCGACCCAATCCCACACAGGTTGGATTTCTGATCTAAAGAAGTCAAACTCGGAGATGTCTCTTTGGTTTTCTGAACGGATTTTTTGATAGCCCTCGATGACTAGGCGCATGGCTGACTCTAGATTTTGGATATCAAGTTGAGTGAGAGGGGAATCAGGCATTTTGGGTGGGTTCTTCTTGAGTAACTAGACGAACTGCGTTTTCAGCATCGGTCTTCTGTTTGGCTAGAATATCGCCTGGCTTGGTGGTAATCAACTGATATTCGTCAGGACTGGCTACAAATCGGATGGCGACGTGATTGTTGCCCGCAAAGAACAGACCTTCTCCGACGTTGGCTGAGAGTAGGAGATGCTTTTCTCCCTCTGACAAGTAAAAGAGTTGGGCGACTTTGTCAATTGCCGCAGGAGACTGCTTCATGAGAATCTGAATAGAAGAGTTGGTGACAATGGGTTTGCCATAATCAGAAGCCAGAAAATCTTCGACGTCTTGGGTAATAGTGGTCAAGCCGAGGAAATACTTGCGGGCGCGCTTGGCAATACCATATAAGAAGGCGGCGGAATCGGGATAGCGCATGAGATACCAAGCCTCGTCTACGACGAGAATGCGCTTTTTGAGGTCGCGTCTCATCTTGGTCCAGATGAAGTCGAGAATAATAAAAATGGCGATAGGCTTGAGAGAATCCTCCAGATCACGGACAGAGAAGACGGTAAAGGGATTTTTGAGAGTGATATTACTAGGCTGGTCGATGATGCCGGCAAAAGAACCCTTGACAAACTTTTCGATGCGGTCGGCCAGAGACTTGGCTTCGGGGTCTTCCATGCCCACAAAGGCTTTGTAGAGATCCTCCATAAGAGGAGGAGTCTTTTTTTGAGTCTCAGGGTCCGGAGTAATACCCTTCATTTTGTACGTCTGGGTAAGAGCACGGTCGAGAAGGGCGTCTTCGGTAGGATTGAGGTTGCCCATGATGACTTTGAAGAGGGAGTGGAGAGACTGAATCTTGAGATTGAGCTCGTTTTCGTCGGAATATTGGGTCAGAAGCGACAAGTCAAAAGGATTGATGCGGTTTTGGGAATTGAAAGAGAAGTTAATGTATTCACCACCCACGGCCTCACAAAGAGTTTTGTATTCGTTTTCGGGATCAATAATGATAATCTCGGTGCCGAACATGGTCGACCTTAGAATCTCGAGCTTGACCAGGAAGCTTTTTCCAGCCCCAGCCTTGGCAAAGACTACCGTATTGGCATTTTCTAGACTAAAGCGATCAAAGAGAACGAGACTGCCGTTGTGCTCATTGAGACCATATAGCACACCATCGTTGCTGGAAAGCTCAGATGAGGTAAAAGGAAAAGTAGTAGCAAGGGATGTAGTATCCATGTTGCGGAGAACGCCCAAATGGTCGACGCAAGTGGGGAGAGTGGTCTTGAAACCCTCGGCTTGCTCCAGAAGGGCGGGAGTGGCTGTGAGCTGGAGTGAGGAAAGAGTGCTCGTGACCTGTTTTGCGACATTGTCCAACTCTGATGAGGATTCGGCAGGAATCGTAACATAGAGGGAAAACTGAAAGAAACGTTCAATGCCTTTGACCAGCTGGTCTTGGAGAGAAAGGGCGTCCTCGAGCTTAGCTTGGGTCGAGGGATCGACGACACGGCCTCTTTGCATATCGGTACTGATCTCGGCTTCCATTTCGGCGATTTTTCTTCTGAGATCATCGAGAGTGCTTTTGCTTTCGACGGGATAAATAAACATAGAGATGTTGAGCGAATGGTCGAAATTGATGAGAGCTGAGAGCCAGTTGGCATCGACAAAGCGGCGATTGATATTTGTGAAGTAGGTGCGGTAGTAGAGATCGCCAAGTCTGAGATAGTTGAAATCGATGGAGATAGAGGAAGGGGCGATGATGTCGCGGACAGTTTTGGCGGTGGTGAGGGATTTTTTTGAGACTGGCTCTGTTAACCTCACCCTCGGTCCCTCTCCTTCGCCAGGAGAGGGTAGATGACTTTTCTTTATGTTTGGGATTTTGAGAGTTGGGAATTTCATGATGTTGGTTTAGGTGTACGCTCGCTCAGGATGACACCTGCTTGTATGGGAAGTGTCACCTTGGTACCCAAATCTGTGGCGTTGTAGGAGTCATAGAACAATTGGAGAAGCTCAAGGGTTCCGAGCTGGCGAGATTTGAGGCCGATCCGGGCTAACAATCTGATCAAATGATCTCGTTTGGGAGTGAGATTGTTTGTGGCTCTTTCGACTATCGTGGGGATAGGAGAGAGGGGCTTGGTGGGTTTTTTTGAAAAAGCACTGAGAGCTGAGCTGACACCTAATTCCAGAGACGAGAAGGGGATGGAAATGAAAAATTTCTTGTCCAAGACATTACCCTGGCGGACGATGGACTTTATAAAATCGCGATATTTGAGAAGCTGGTCTTTGATCTTTGGGGAAGGGGCAGATGATAGCCTGACCTCGAGCTTGTCTAGATAATCAGTAATATCTTTTCTTTTGCTGGTGATGACTATTTGGATCGTAAAATTGAGAGAATTGAGCAACTGAGCATATGCATAAATGGTGGCTTCTTGCTCTCTTTCGGAGAAGAGGCCGAAGTTGATAGCGGAGACCTCCAAGAGGAGACACACTGAGCCGTCCTTGAGGATCAGTAGATCGTTTTGGATGTCGTAGATATCTAAATGGGATTGTGTAGAGGGTTTCATGTGGCTTTAATGATTATGGGTTGGATAATTTTTCCATTTGCCACGATGCTGACTGGAGGAAATGTAAGGCCTTCTTTTTCGACTATGACCTGGTAACTAGATGGCTTCAAAGGAGTAACAATCTGAAAGAGACCGGTGCGATTTGTGCGTAAGGCTCTGGCTGGAATCTGGGTGACACTATCGATAATTTCGACTATGGCAGATTCGATAGCTGTTCCAGAACGGTCAGTGACCATGCCGGCCAGGACATTTGGTTGAGTGGGAGTGGGAACGTTTTGGGTCTCTGATGTCGCGCTGGATGCTGCTGGAACTTGGGGAAGATTGATCTCTGGGACTGGTTTTTTTAGAGGTTGGGTGACGGGGCCGACGACCTCACCCTGGCCCTCTCCTGATTCAGGAGAGGGAACTTGTATAGGAGAAATTGGTTTGGGTTCTATGACTGACTTTGGTTCAATGACTGGTTTGGGAACGCTAAGCGTCCCTTTTGCTACGCTAAGCGTAGCAGGTGGTGGCGTGTAGGAACTGAAAGTAGTTTCTTTGGTTGTAGGTTTCGGCATGGAAACTACGGGAGTCATGGGTATTTCCTTCAAAACCTCACCCTTGCCCTCTCCTGATCCAGGAGAGGGAATTTTTTGAGTTGGAGCTGGAACGCTAAGCGTTCCTTTGTCCACGCTAAGCGTGGACGGGGTGTTTGAATTTGTGGTGGTGGAATGAAAAGGAGAGGTGGCGCTAATTATGGGTGCAATGTTGCTGGCAACTGGAATCTCTGTATCCGGAGCCCATAAAAATTCGGTGGGAGCATAGATAGCTCTAAAAAAAGCAGTGATCCAGGCGGTGAAAGGGCGACCGTTGATGGGAACAAAGGCCATGAGAACACCCACGATGACTGAGATAAAAACAAGAGGGTATTTGATAAAAACGGGAATGGGGAGGCGAAAAATGACGACCCCTAAAACAATGCCGCCTGCCAGCTGAAAGAACTGCTTGAGAGTCATGTCTCCTACTAGGCGAAATTCGTACGACGATATGTTTTGAGGAACTGCATGTTGCTCCATATTGATTTGATTATATCCGAAATGTTAACTATTGTTTTTTGATTGGGATTAATCTAATTGTATTAAAATGTTAAAATGATGATGTGAGTAAAAGTGTAGTAAAAGTACTGAAATATAATGCGGTTTTTGAACCTTGTGAGGAGGGTGGTTTCACTGTGACTGTGCCTAAATTGCCAGGACTTGTGACTGAAGGTGATACTTATGAGTTGGCCATCGAGATGGCGAGAGATGCGATTGGTGGATACTTGCGAGTATTGCAGGAGGATGGTGAGGAGATTCCTGAGCCTGATGAGAACAGTTTTGTGGTTCCAGTAAATGTGACTGGACCAAGATTTGCAGTGCAGTGTAGTGTATGGGAAATCTGCCCTCGATGAAACCGAAAGAGATGTTAAAAATTCTGAAAAGAGCTGGTTTTGTGAAAAAACGACAGATAGGTAGTCATGTACAGCATGTTTCATGCAGCGAGAAATTTGAGGACTACTGTGCCAATGCACAACAAAGACCTGAAGAAGAACACTTTAAGGAGTATTTTGAAGCAAGCTGGTTTGAAGATGGAAGACTTATAAGCAATTAGAAACTGATGTTTTGGGGCACGGCTTGTTGTTTTATGGCCGGCGGCCAAATTAGCCTGGGTACGGTATAATTGGACAATGCCTGATTTTGGAGAATTTATGATACCTGAAAGATTAAGTGCGCCAGATATTGAGGGATTGGGAGGTTCGCGAAAGCGGGCTCCTTCCACTGCTGAAGAAGTGACAAGAATACATGCTCCCGAATATAGAGGAATCGCCGGTGTGAAAGAATCTGCACCTTCTCCTTCGTACGAACAAGTAAGAGATACGGCTCGAAAAGGTGGACCTGAGAGTGCAAAAGCAACTGAGTGGTTAATGCAGGTGGGTGAAGAAGCCCAAGTAGAAGGGTTGGGAGAGATTGTTGAAAGTAAAGTTCGAAAAACTTGGATAGAGGCGATACGGGTAAATGAGAGTGGAAAAGTGAAGGGTTTTGGTGCTAAAGATCTGGTGAAAATTATAAAGTCAGTATTGGAAGCTTGTGAGAAAAAGCTGGACGAGAAGCATATTGCAAATAAAGATGTATATCTGGAGTGGGTAGAATATCAACTGAGGCGGATGGAAGTGGCAATGGGGGCTGGAAAAGGCGGAACAATATTAAGAGATTTTGACGCAAAAATGGATAAAAGCATTTATGAAAGTGATATCAAAACCTATTATGAATGGGATGCGTTGAGTGACGAGCTGAGAAGCGATTTTTCAAAAGACCCTAATATCTTACGTGATAACGGTCTTATTAGGAGGAGAAAGGAATTGGTGGCTGCCGCTGAAGCTGATAACGCCTTTGCGAAAATAAACTCCCTCGTTGGCCAAAGATTTACTGAAATTATGCGTGAATGGAATCGGGATATGGCCTTGGGGATAGTGAGTAGCGATCCTCCCGTTGAACAAGCAGCGGCCTATTGTAGAGAATTGGCTGAATATAGAAAGGTCAATGGGTGGAAAGATGGCAAATATGAATCAGTAGTTGATTTATGGCTTGAAGGGGTGCAGACAAATCTGGTGGTGGCCCAGCTTGAGGCGTTAAAGCGCGCCAAAAGGCCATATGATGCAAGAGAGCTTGAACAGCAAAAAGATAGGCAAAAATACCTCAACCTTGGTGACTTAAAACTGACGACAGCTAATTTGTTGGTGAGTATGACTGACGAATCAGTTGATCCTGGGGTTACTATAAGAAAAGCAATAAAACCCCAAAATGGAATATTAAATGGTCGGTCTCAAGCAAGAAGTAGTGTAGGACAAGAGTCCTTTAGTAGGTATGGTCCAAAAGAGGATGAAACAGATGTGAGTCAAGAGTTGGTGAATGATGAATTTTTGGTGGCACATGGATTACCTAAGTTTTTATTCGTGACAGAGACTGGTGCAGAGGGGATGGAGTTGGTCATGAAGAGCACAAGAGTAGTAATTGCTACAGCTTTTAAGATTGGAGAAGCGCCAGGGATTCGATTGGAAGCTATAACAAGAGGTCTAGTGGAAGAAGAAAAAGCTTTGGCTGGAGCTGAGGGAAGAAGCGTCGATCGAGTAGGAGTGACTGAGAGAGCGATGAATGCTTATGAATTGTTGACTGGTGGGGTGTTTAAGCTGATGACGATAAGGGCAAAAGATCAAGGAACTTGGAATAGTTTGGGTGGTGGATCTAAGGCTCTAGATAGAGATGTGCAGGAGGGTGCGTTGAATCAGACATCGTTTAATTTGAAAGAAACTTTCAGGGCTTATTCAAATGATGAAATCGCTAAAGATTCTCTTAGAATGTGGTTGGCACTGTGTGGCCAAGAGGTTGGAGATTTGTCGGCAGAACAGGCAAGCTTTGTGGCTGAGTATCAGGGTGAACTTCAGGATATGATGAGGAAGGGTCACAATAAGCTACTGCATACAGCCGTTAAAGCAAGAATGAACCAGATTGGGAAGGATATGATGGCCAGATTTGATGGTATGGATGAAGTAAGAGTGGGATCAATGAGAGAACTTGCTAAGCTCTTGGCGCTTGGGCCGGAAATGGTGGAATATAGAAAAATGATCAACACACATCAGGCGTTGTGGAACCCAGTGATTAATCCAGGAGTATATGAGGGAGTGTCAGGTTTACCTACTGATTTAGTAGAAGTAAGGAAGGACTCCGATATTTGGAGAAGATCGGAAACAGAGAGGCTGCTTCAAGAAGTAAAAATATTTAAGATCGAGCGACAGTTGGAAGATAAAGATTTGAGTGCTGCAAAAAGGGAAAAACTGAATCGGGAAATTGAGGCTGAAAAAAAGACAAGAGATGTTATCAAAAATGCACAATCGGAAATTTTAGGTAAATATGATCCGAATAAATGGATACCATTTTCAAAGGAAGGAGCGTGCAAGTCTCCATTGGAAAAGATGAAACATGGCGATAAGAATGGAGATGTTGGCGGAGTGGGGTATTTGGCTAGGGTTGTATCTGAGCGGGGAGTAGAGGATTTATTTGGAGTAGTTGCGACTTTGGAGGAAGCAGAAGATTATGACCCGACAGCAGACGAGGCGACAATAGTGAATGCGAAACCATTACAAGGTGTTTATGCTGGTTATGCAAAAATTGACGATACGATGGATGACATAGGTAATTTGCGTGATGGTAACGATGATGCTGCTGATGAAATGAATAGAAAGTCGGGAAAAGGAGGGATTGATGAGCTATTGAAGGCGTTGAGAAGTGGTACACTTCCTAAAATTACTCTATCCACAAAGGCTGCAGTGCTTGGTTTGCCTGTATGGTTAGGGGCTGGAAGAAATACACGCACAGGACAAAGAGAGTTTTGGGACATGTCTGAAGACTCATGGAACGACACAGGTCTGGGGAGAATGTTTGCATGGATGAGAGGAAAAAGAAGATAGAGTTTTACCTGATAGATCCTTTCAACCAGTCTCCAGCAGCCTGACGTATGCCGCCAGAGGCATATTGTAATCCAGTGGTAGCACCCTTTAGTTCGTTGCTACCACCTGCTGAGATTGCTCCACCCGCAGGAGAGGTTACCATCTTAAGTGGACTTAGAGCCTCGCCTAGAGCTGAGCCATATTTGAATGGTGGGATCTTGAGAGCGTCTCTAATAATATCAGCAATTTTGGGGATCATCGATAATATGGCAAAGCCTACTGCGAATCCAAAAATTCCGCCTTTTGTAGCGAAGAGAGGAAAACTGGGTAAATCTGATGCTCCACCATTTACTTGACCTAACGGACTGAAAGGACTCATCGGCCAGAAGAACATGTTGAGTAAAAACATAATAGGAACAGTTAGAAATACGGAGGCATTGGCTATAATATTTCTGAACCACCCTCCAAAACCTTGTTGTCCGGGAAGTAAGCCCAACATAATTTGCCAAGGACCAATAACTATCAAAAACATGAGTGTTAAATAGGTTTTGACCATCATCCACCAAACTTTAAATAGAAGCCAGAGAAGTACAAATGCAAAAATAATTTCAATAAGAGCAAAGATTGTTCCTAGTAATCCAACAAATGGAGCTAAGGGTGGCATCAGTGTAGCAAGGCCCACTCCAATTAGACCGGCAATTCCGCCGATTGCTATCTGTACGAGCCACGACAAAAGATAGTAGCCGAATATCTTGCCAAAGTCTGGGGTAAAGAACCAGCCCACTGAACCAGGAAGACTGAGAGGGGTAATTGCTTGGGACAGCGTGAGTCCAGAGATTACGAAGGCGAGGACAACATAAACAAGATCGATTACGAGCCCAGCTATTGCATAGGAAAAGGTAACTAGGAGTAGAGTGAAAATAACTTTTGGAATCATGATTTGAAGTGAGACTGCGGTTTGGGGATTGATCTTGACTCGAAACATGATCATAAAGCCGGTGGCGATAAGCAAAATCACCATAATGAGATAAGCCATGTTGCGCGAAGCGCCCCAAATGACTCTGAGTCCGTTTAAGCTTTCAAATCCATAACCTCCTTGGGCCTGGACGGGAGTTGCAGGGTCAAATTTTGCAAGAGTCTCGCCTATTTCTAAAATTCCGGATGCTGGTGGGGAAGCGGTAATTTCGGTGATGCCCCCAACAAGAAGCCCATTTATACCTAGTTGTGAGTAAGCAATCCACTTATTTTCAGGCGTAGAGGCAATGGGGCAGGGAGAGCCTGGAGAGATAAGAGGGATGATGGCACAAACGATACCTTTTATGGCGTCCGGGGTTTGGCCGTTGGTTGGATTTAATATCAAATTTAAACTGTTTATTATCCAGTTAACTTGGGCAAAGGTATAGCGTTCGCCAAAGATTTCGTTTTGATCGCCCCCAAAGACTTTTTGGCCGAATTGTTGGGGATTTTGGTTATACCAAGGACCATCCACGGCTAATGCAAAGTAGGGAAAGAAGGAGGAGAGCGTAAGACAGAGAAGGAGAGAAGATAGGAAATTCTTTATTTTGGGCATGGCTTGTATTATACATTAACAATATCAGCACTAAGGACGAAGTGCAAAGGACTAACTACTAAGAACTAAGAAACGAAGCAATGGAGAGCTTATGGACGATTTTGTAGTGAAATTGGGGAGGGTGGTCCCGGAATTAATACTGAATTCAGGGAGTGGCGTCAAGGGCGGAGGAGTTTATCTAACTCGGGCTACTTCCCAAAGATATTCACCATAGGTCATGCTGCGAGCTGAGGAAGGTGTGGTGTAGCCTGGGACACAGTCGTTTATGTAATCCAAGTTTACAAAGAGATCAAAACGGGAAGTGTCGTTGCCAAAATATCTGCGACCGATTTCTTTGACTCCGGCTTCGGAATTTGAGTTCTGGCCGAAGCTGCCGATCATTTTTGCTCCGGCGTATATTGAGTCTCGGATATTACCGGGATTTGGTCCGTAACCAGAGGGGGCTTTGCAAGCTTCTACGACGGCCGAACCATATAGAGCCCAATTGTTGATACCGTAGGCTTGAGAACAACTGGGCTGGACGCCAATGCCAGTCAAAAGCTGCATGGCTCCCATGGCGCCACAAGAATTTGGTTGACAAATATATGGAGTAAAGCCGGTTTGTGAGGTGGAAGTGGAGTGGCGTCTCACTTCACCTGAAGTAATTCCAAAAATACCATTCCTGGTTTCGACACTAAGAATACCTAAGAGGACGCTGGGATTTACCCCGAACTTATTTGCTGACTCTTGGATTATGGATTTGAGCTCAAGATTGGTGTGACAAGCATAGTTTAGGGGAGTGGATCCGGGCGCCGAGCAGGAAGCGGTAACGGGTTGGGCTGCCGTGAAGCAGTCTCCACTACTAGAGCTATCTCCTCCCAGTCTGGTCTTCCAAACTGCATCTAGGGCGCAAAGGGAGACGAAGTTTCGGACATTGTAGCCGCCTTCACTCATGGGTAAATCGGAAAGATCGCCGGCATTGCCACCGCCGACGGAAGGATGGATGTTGTCAGTACTAATGCCCCAGTTGCGTGCAGCAGTATTTATTTGCTCGGTGGCGAGGCGGTAGTCCATGAGGGGAACACCCAGTCTGGTCGAAACGTCTTTGATGGCTCCGGTTAGCAATTCGGTATTGGTATTGTGCTGGGGATTGGCGTTGGTGAGATGGGGGAGAGTACTGAGGATGGGAATTATACCCTTGCTAACAGTGTAATTTACGATGCGTTCTAAACGATCGGTGTAGACTGGGACCACAACTTGGTTGGAGCCACCGGAATCGTTGGTGCCGATCATGATAATGGCCACGGCAGGCTTGGTACGGGTGTATTCAGACTCTAGAGCGGAAAAATTATTATTTATAAGGTCCTGGGTGTTCCACCCGATGCCTGCGGCAAGGGTATTTTCCGTGAAAGATAAGGGAGTGAAGAAATTGATTACCGATTGAAGGCCGGTATGACTACCGAGGTTGTATGCTCCGGCAAAGGCATCTAGGAAATTAGGCGAAACGGTAATACTGTCGCCGACTTTGGAGAAGACGTTTTTGGGATTTTGGATGTTTACGGTAATGGATCCGGGGAAATTGGAGAGATACGGCTGGCAGGCGGCCAAAATGCCGGCACCACCCGGGCCGATAAGACTACCAAAGTTTTTGGGACGGAACATCTTTTGGAGATTTAATCTCTCGTTGGTGGGACCACCTAGGAAATAATCGGCCAGACTTCCGAGCCTGGGGAAATAAATCTCGGCGCCGCCGGTATTGTTGCCGGCTCCGGCTTTGGGATTGCCTGGGGCTGTCTCGGGGCTTACGGGTGGAGGAATGGGGGCTGTAGCAGTATAACCGACTTGGGTCTTGGCGGGAAAAGTAAGAGAACCTGACCTAATCGTTGTATCTGGGCCGCCGGTGGACCGGTCGTACCAATTGACGAAACGTCTAAAGAAAGAGTTGGAGTTGGAAATAAGATCGCCATAAAAGCGATCGATGAGAGGAGTCTTGGTAAAGACTGCGACACGAGCTTCAGTGGGAATGGAACTGGAATTGGGATTGCCGCCGTGACAACGGTCGCCGTAATCAATACCACCAAGAGTGACGTTGCTGCATACGGCATTGTCACAACAAACGTCGACGCCAGGTGTACAGACGGCAAAATCTGGAAGACAAGCATTGGGTTGGACGACGGGGTCAAACTTTAGATCATGTGTATAGGCGAGGCGACCATTGATAGTCTGGCCAAAAAGATTGTCACCTACGGCGTCCTGGGTGGTCGTGAGCTCGCAGCGCTGGTCAAACTCAAAATGATCATTTTGGCCAAAGAGAGCTGTAGGGGCGGGCTCGCCTTCTCTAATTTCGGTGTTGCGAGTGAGTCCGGTGTAATTGCCTTCGTTGGATTTTCTTTGGATAGGAGTGGAGTCATCGATACCTTGGTGTTCGTTGATATACTGGGTGACGTTTCGCTCATCGGGGCGATAGTTTTGGGAGAGCTTGGGTCTCGAGATAGCATTTAGGACTTCGACTAAGGAACTTACGGTCTTGAGATGAGGGAAATAGAGGCGGGAGTCCGATCCGTCTTTGATGGTAAGGCGCATGGCATCGGGGTGGCTGGGGTCTACAACATAAACGTCGGGTGGTTGGGGAGATGAGCCGTCGGATCTAGGAGAGGTAATGAGGCCCACGGTGACCTCGCCCACGACGTCTTCCATAGTGGCGAGGGGAACTCTTTGGAAGAGCTTGGTCCAGATATCGGTGGGAGAATAGAGACGAATGAAGGATGGAACTTGGGAAATACGGCGGCCTTGAGTATCGAGTAAATAATTGTGGACATTGCGCCCTTGATTGGTAGCCAGAACGTAGCGGATGGTATCCAGAGAATACTGGGGTAGGAGCTTACGAATAGGACCGGCGTAAGTCAAGAAAGAATCGATACTGGCTACGGGCTGGCCGGCAGTGCCACAAAGAGGGGCGGCCCAATGCTCACCGGCGGGCTCGTTTGGGCCGGCTATGAACCAAATCTCGCGGGACTGATCGGTCACACGCTGGGATACCCGACTGATGAAATCTACATATACAACTGGATCGGCAAAACCACAGGAATTGCCGTAACAAGGGCGAATAATGGGGATGACACCTGCGCGATGGGCGGCGTTGATGGATTCGATAGCACCTGTCTCATCACCGGGCGAGGTGATGATCTCCACGCTCCACTTGAGACCGGCACTGCCCACTCTGGGGGGAAAATCGCGATTGACTCCCTGGGCGGAATTGACCCCGCTTTTTGAATAATTTGAGCTGGTAATAACCTGGAGCTCTGAGATTGACAATTGGTGGCCTATAAATTGGGGATTGCCACCAAAAGCGTTGAAATAGTTGATGGATTTGACGACACCATCGCCTGCGGTATTGGTGAATTCTTGGCGCATGGCGCTTATGACCGAGGCGCGATTTGGAGATCCGGGAGGGTTGTCAAAAGTGGCAAAATCCCCGAATTCGGTAAAGATAATGCCTTTGTTGAAACTTGTGAATTTTTCTTTCCAGGTTTTGCCGTCGGCTCCGCGAAATGAGGGACTGATGACCCAATCGTAGGCGGCTACGCCATTTAGAGTGTAGGTGTTGCCGGCAAATGCGTCGATATCTGCAAAGTTGGCTCCGGCCTGGCTCATGGCGATAAAAATATCCTGCTCGGCGGGATTGGTAAGATTGAAGGCTGGAGAAGTGAGGCGGATGTTGCGTAAATTTGTGGTCCCAGATACAACGGTGTTCATGAAGGTGGCCAGTGAGGTGCCGATACACTGGGAGTTGACGTTTTGGGCTGGGGTGGCCAAATTTAGGTCCTCGAGCCAGGTGGGATTGGTGCCGGCCAGATACCAAGATAGATAATTGTTGACTTTGGTGGCGTCGTCGAGGGGATCTTGGGTGTTGCCGATAATTGGCAACTTGGCACTCGATAAATCGAGGGCAATATCAAAAACGGAGCGTTTGCGGATACAGACCTGGGCGCCGCAACGGTAAGGCTCGCCGTAGTTTTGAAAAATGGGGGACATGGCGTCTAACTGAGCTTGGGTAAAACTGCGGCTGACGGGATACTCTCCCAGAGTATTTAGGCTCTTGCCGCAGGCGAAGGAAAGAAAATCGGGCTCCTGTTTTTTGGGAATGAGGGGGTCGCAGGGAGAAGCCGGATAGGGACGTAGGGGATGAAACTCTTCGTCGGTGGTCGTGTTGCAGGGATATTCTAGGGGGCTAAAATTTGTCGGATAGGTGGGTAGGGGAATGGGACCCGGAGGGCCGCCGGGAGGAGGCACAGTAGGAAGGGTGATGGCACAGCAGATTTTTCCAGTTTCACAATTGCCACCTTGACCTCTGGTGTGGCCGGGATCACAAGCGACATTTGTGGCTACGCAATAATTGCCATTGGCGATGCAAGTGGGGACAGATGGGGGGGTCGGTGTGAGTGAAGGGAAAATAAATGAGGAGGGGCAGCACCAAACTCCCGGTACTCCGGAAGAGGTGTTGCAGCCTATGACACTGTGGTTGAGACAAGTGCCTACGGGTGTCCCTGGAGGAATACTGGTGTGACAAATGGGATAATCGAGAGCACAGTCGTTTGGGTAATCTGCTTGGGTGCTTGGGGGATGGAAAATATGGATCGTGAGAAGAAATACGATGAGGAAAAAGAAAAATTTACGGAGCATGGAACTATTATATATTAGCAGGAAGTGGTCCCGGGGAGACAAATGTTGAACGTGCTGAAATCCAGACCTAAGAAGGTGCCCAAAAGATTGATGATCATGACGGAGGAAATGGCGAGGATGAGACCAATGAGAGCGTAGGTAATCGTGTTTCTGGCCCTGCCTGCGGCCTCCTTATCGGAGCCCGCCGTAAGATATTGGACTCCGCCCCACAAAAGCATGCCAAAAGTCACAAGACCTATGAGCGAGAGAACAGAAACCAAGACGTTGGAAAATACATCTTGTAAATTGCTAAGTTTGGCTGGCATAGATATGTGCCGTCATTCCGGAAGTCTAACTAGACTTTCGTCCGGAATGACGGAATTGATTCATCTACCATAAGGTAATTTAGAGATTACCTAGTGGTTTCAGAGACACTTCAAGGACACTGATGTTGAACAACGCTTGGATGATGAAGATCAAAGCGTAAGCTGAGAAGACGATCGCCAAACCGATGAGAGCGGAGGTGATCTTCTTGCGAGCCTTTTCGGTACCTTCTTTGTCGCCACCGGCGAGGATCCACTGTAGGCCTCCCCAAAGTAGGAAGATAAAGGCGACTACACCTGCTACTCCGAGCAGGAAACTGATGGCTCCACTAATGAAAGCGGACGGACGAAGACCAGGTAGTTTGCTGAAAACGCCTGCTTCGGGAGCGATATTTACATTGTCTGTGGGATCAAAAGCTCCTTGGGCCAGAACGGAAGCAGGGTTGACTGCCAATACTGTACCCAAAGCGGTCCCAAACTGAATTATTTTTTGTATTTTGCTCACTTGATTATTCACCTCCCTTCATTAAGTTTATTATATAGTGCTAAGAGCTAAGTGCAAAGTACTAAGGAATTAAATAGGAGAAATATTGACACCGATGACACTAATGTTGAACAATGCTTGGATGATGAAGATCAAAGCGTAAGCTGAGAAGACGATCGCCAAACCGATGAGAGCGTGGGTAATTTTTTTCTTGGCTTTGTCCAGTCCTTCTTTGTCGCCACTGCTAGTAATCCACTGGATACCGCCCACGAGAAGATAAATGAAGGCCGTGACACCTGCTGCCCCAAGGAGGAGACTGATAGCGGCTGAAACTAAACTAGAGGGACGAAGAGAGAAGAGGTTTCTATAAGGTGATAAGGGGTTTGTGAGATTGATGGTGGCTTGGGCAAGAAGGTTCATATAGTGGGAATGTTTATCTGCAACAGCGAGATGCCAAATAATGCCTCAACAATAAAGACGAGGGCAAAAAGAGAGAAGATGATTGCAATACCAATGAACGAAGTGGTGAGTCTCTTCGTTGCCTTTTGGACGGCCTCTTTGTCTCCGCCGGCGGTGAGATATTCGTAACCTCCACGTAATAACATGAAGAAAAAGATGACGCCGGCGGTGCCGAGGGCAATATCGATAAAGTTTCTTAAAAACAGCTGCAAAATACCAGGACCATCTCCCTGGATCGTAGTGTTGCCGACTTTACTGTTTAGAGCGGGGTTGATGATTCTGGCAAGCAACATATCTATGGGCGAAGATTTAAAAACTGACCTTGAAAATCTAATATCTGAAGTCCAAAGACAAGCTCGACCGTAGCTATGAGTCCGTAAGCTGCGACCAAGACGAACAAGCCAATTATGGCGTGAGACATTCTTTTTTGAGCGTTTTGGACGGCTTGTTTGTCCCCACCACTGGATATCCAGGAGATAGCTCCTGTGAAGATTTGGAAAAGAAACCAAAGCCCTGCAGAGACAGTAAGAACACCGATTACCAAAGAGATGACTTTTTCAAATGCACCGCCTGTATTTGCCCCACCCAGATATAGATTTCTGGTGTTTCCCAGAGGTCCTAGGCCATCGAAATTGCCAATAGGAGTACCTTGGGCGAGTAAGTTTTTCATGGGGTAAATATTCGAGGTTGTAATAACGCTTTAGTATCACCAAAGATCAGATATCCGAATACGGCCGCAAGTATAAAGGAAGCGGCTACTAATAACAAACCAATGAGTGATTGCCAGATCTTGTCCCAGGCTTTGGTAATGTTTTTTGCTTCGCCACCCGCGGACATGAACATAAAGCCTGCGGCGATGATGTTCCAAAAAGTGTAGAGGCCCGCAAGGACGATGGTGAATTTGACAAGATTATTGAGAAGAATGATAAGACCTTGGCCCTGGGAAAACCCTATATATCCGGGAACATTGTAATATTTGGGTAGAAAGGGATTTTCAACAGTACCGAATTGTTGGGCGAGTAGCTTCATCTGTCAAAAAATGGGAGTAATTATAAAGTTGACTCCGGTTAGGGCTTGGACTATCTGAAGTATAAAGTAGGCGGATACTACAAGCAAGAAACCAATGATGCCCATAGTAATTGCTGACCTGGCTTTTGCGGTATCTTGGGCACTTGGGCTGCCACCGGCGTTTTTGACCATCATGAAGCCGCCGCCCAGAATCATGAGAAAGAAGATGATGCCAGCCGCGGCCATAATGTTTGGGAGTAGATATGAGATGAGTGAGGCGGGAGTGGCGGCCACAATACCTGCTGAGGGATGATTTGTAAAAATACTGTTTATAGGTGTACTGGCCATAAGCTAGACTATCTGGAGGCCCAAAATGGCTTGGATAATCTGGGCGATGAAATAAGTACTAATGACAATGATAAGCCCGGTGAGAGAATTGGTGAGAGCTTTGGTGGCTGACTGGATCTTGGCTGGGTCACCGGAAGAAGTGAGGAGATTGAAACCGGCCATGATGAGCTGAACAAAAAATATAAGGCCACTGGCTGCCATGGCGAATAATAAAATGCGGGTAAAGAGATCGGCGGGAAGATCGTTGTAATTGGAAAATCTGAGACCAGTTGGAGGGGGAATGCTGATTTGGGCGAGTGTGCGCATGTGCTTACAATTATATCTTAAAGCCTAGAGCGTCCAATCCTAGGACGCTGACACCTAAAAAATTAAGGATAACTATACCCATGACGACTAAGATCAGACCGCCGATGCTGGCAGTTACTAACTCGCGGCCGGCTTGGACGCGCTTGGCGTCACCTGCGGCGGTGACGATCTGAAAAGAGGCATAAATAAGAGTGAGGAGAGCTACGCCTGCGGCTAGACCCACGCTCCAATTTACTAAAACAGTGATCATCGGGGTAGCAGGACCTGCATTGCCACCAAAGGGTAGACAGCCAAAAGGAGTAGAGACACCTAGATTTCCGGTTGCACCTGATGGAACACACAGTGGACTGGCCATGAGTTAAAGTGTAGCACGATCAGACGAAGAAGCCCAAAAGATCTAGACCTAAGATGGTTACTCCCAAAAAGTTGAGAACAACAATGGCCAGGCTTATCAAAAATAGGCCGGCGAGACCGGAGAAAAGGAGTTCTTGGCCGGCTTTGATGCGCTTGGGGTCACCACTGCCTGTGGCTATCTGAAGTGCTGCGAAGAGGATGATAAAGATGGCGATGCTGGAGGAAATGGCAACGGCCCAGTTTGAGAGGACGACCACGGTCGTTTTTGCTGGACCATCGGCTCCAGTATAAGGAAGACAGCCAAAGGGAGTTTTTACACCTGTATAAGTAGATCCGTTAGGAGGGACGCATAATGAGGAGGGTTGGTATGGAGGGACGCCCGTAGTGCCAGGTGGTCCGACGGTGCTGTTACTGTGGCAACAAATGAGAGAACATGAACTTTTTGTAGCGGCGGCACATCCGCAGGCATTGTCATAACTATTTGGAGGAGCAGTTGGGTCAAACAGTGGAGATGATCCGCCTGGATTGCAATCGTAACTTCCCGAGACTGCCCCGCCGGGAGACATACAGACAAAGGGGTTGTTGTACGGTCCGGAAAATGTCTCACAAGCAGTAGGAGCGGTTGTTGGAACTGGAGTAGAAGTGGGCTCTCCTGGTGGAGCACAGCATATGAGATTTCCACCGCAGCTAAATCCAGAGACTGGATTTGAGCAGGCGCTTTCTGAGAGACATAGGTTTGGACTAGAACAAGCAGGAAGAACAGTGGAACATGTTTGGACTTGGAACTGATCCAGCTGGGAGCCGTTGTCTGGACAGCTGGCTGAGAAAGCAGTACAAGGATTTACCCCGGTATTACAAAGATTTGTGTTTGTGGCAGTGTTGAGACAGTTTGCTGCGGTTGACCAGTTTGTACACGGATCACAATTTGGGGTTTTTATGCATTTAAACTGTTGGGCTTGAGTTTGGGTGACTGATAAAAATAAAAAAAGAGTCGTAAGGAGAAAAAATCTGCGCATGTGATTTGAGTTTAACATGTAAAATACAGTCAATGCCGAGACTTGTGTATCACGTATTACGTATAAAGTATTATGTATTGTTTTTCCTTGCCTTTTGTATGCTGGGCGTGGGAGGAGTGTGGGCGGAGGAGTGCGATGATCCGAGCAAGCTGTCGGACTCTAGTGTGATATCGGGGTGTATTAGTAAATACTCGGGAATACTGGATGCGATATCCAAAGCCAACTCAACAAATGTGAAAGAGTTGAATGGGCTCAAATCCCAAACCACAAATCTCAAGTCCCAAATAACGGGACTAGATACACGGCTAGATAAACTGACTAAAGACATATTTGAGCGAGAAGTGAAGGTCGGAGTAAAAGAGCAGCTGATGGCGGCTAAACTAAAACAAGACTATATAAGAAGAAGGGAACAGTCGATGATGATGGTGCTATTTTCGGCGAAGAGTGCATCGGAATTTTTTAAGGACCTGTTTTACCGAGAAAAACTAGCTAGACAAGACCGGGAACTGATCGTGTCGGTGGGAGGAGAAATAACAAATCTCAATGCCCAAGCCACAAGTCTCAAAACTCAAAAAACAAATCTGGACGGGCTGAAGACGAGAGTGGATAAACAAGCAGCTTTTTTGCAAGTGGAAGTGGACAAAGCGAGTAAATATCAGTCGGATCTAGGAGGAAAAATCGCGTCACTTACCGCCAGGCAACAGTCACTACTGGCTTCTAAAACTGGAACTTATGCGACGTCGGTAGGGGATGTGCCACTGGCTGATGATCCGGCTGCCAGACCCGACTATAATCCGGGATTCTCACCGGCATTTGCGATGTTTTCATTTGGGGCGCCGCACTATAAAGGCATGAGTCAATACGGGGCATATGGTCGGGCCAAGTCGGGACAAAACTACAAACAAATATTGGAAGCCTACTATGGAAACGTAGAAATCAGAAAAGTGAGTATGCCGGGTGTAATCAAAACTAGTGCCGGGACGCTGGCATTTGAAGGCAAATATCTGAGAGGGATTGCCGAGATGCCGACCTCGTGGGCGGATCAGGGGGGATTTGAGGCGATGAAAGCCCAGGCGATTGCGGCCCGGTCATACGCGCTGTCTTATACAGGATGGAGAATAGGTAATCAGAACGCGAATGGATCGATATGTACGACCGAGGCGTGCCAGGTATACAGTAGTAGTAAATCTGGAAATCCGGGAAGATGGGGAGACGCGGTGTCACAAACGGAAGGAGAGATCGTGGTCTCAAAGACTAGTGGAGAAATAGTAAATACTTGGTACGCATCGACTTCGGGAGGACATCAAGACAGCTACACGAGTATTGGACATACTACACCTGGGTTTTGGGATACCACTTCTGACTGGACTAACTGGGCATCGGGGGCTTGGGAAAAGGTGGGAGGATCGCCCTGGTTTTATAAAGGCTGGTACAAGGACCGATCGGGAAAGACGTGTGGGAGATCTCATCCGTGGCTCAAAATGGATGAATTTTCGGACATGATAAATGCGGCGATTGTGGTTTCTAATGGCGGGGATATGAGCGGAGTATTTCCGGAAGATGTGCGGTCCTGCTACGGAGGATCTGATAATCCGTGGTCTAAGGACAGGATGGCACAAGAGGCGGATAAACATGGGGGAAGGGTGACTTCTGTCTCGGGCGTGTCGGTGAAACACAGTAGTAACGGGTATACGGATCAGGTGATACTGCAGACTAATAGAGGAGAAGTGGTGATATCGGGGGTTAACTTTAAGAAAGCCTTTAATTTGCGGGCGCCGGGGACACTGGCTGTGAAGAGTGGATTGTTTAATATAGAAAAAAAGTAAACTTTTGTCGTTGCGCGGATTCGGTACCCCATTTTTATGCGTCCTCGCAGCCTGGTCGCTGCCGGCACCGCTGCGGGCGCAAAAACGGGATACCTCCATCTGCTCACGACTTATTAGTTTGAATGACGAGGGTGTAAAATATAGTCATGCCGGAGGTGTATGTTGCTCAAGATGGAAAAGTAGTGCCTCCTGTGGTTTCTACTCCTGTGTCTCAGTCTGGTGCAAAACATCATAAGACAGTAGTAGATGAGGTGCTCGGGCGGGTGGGAGAAAAGGGAGGAAGAGAATGTATGGGGGCGTATTGTGTGCGACCGGGGAAAAAGTTTGTAAACCAGCAAGGAGATGAAGAGATAGTGCTGCTATTGCGCGCTCATCCGATTACGAACCTGACTTGGATACTCATGGTCCTTGGGATGCTAGTTTTGCCAGAAGTACTAAGCATGACGGGGATTTTTGCTCCGGTGCCGTTTGAATATGTGTGGGTAGGCAAGATGGTGTGGTACCTGGTAACTATGGGGATTACCTTAGAGCGATTTTTGAAGTGGTATTACTCGGTACTGGTTATCACTAATGAGCGAATAGTAGATATCGATTTTCATAACTTGTTATACCGGCATGTATCGTATGCCAACTTAAATCATATTGAGCAGCCAACGGCGATCACGGGAGGATTTTTTAGACATATGTTTGATTTTGGAGATCTACACGTAGAAACGGCGGCTGAACACCAGG
Organism: uncultured Gammaproteobacteria bacterium; assembly: GCA_964356705.1. Lineage (GTDB taxonomy): Bacteria > Patescibacteriota > Microgenomatia > CAZETR01 > Amesbacteraceae > CAYHIN01. The sequence goes on along the minus strand of CAYHIN010000001.1, from coordinate 6,870 downwards.
TGGTAGAAGGGCTGGCGGTACCATTTCCGGACCGGGCTATCAGAATAATCTCGGAGTTATCTGAAGAGCTCGAAAAGAGAAGGGAGAGAGGAGAATAACATGATGACCGATCCGGCAGTAGTAGATGCAATCCGAGGTTTGGTATCAACTGGACCGATGCTTTTGGTCAAGATATTTTTTGTGTTGGGAGTGGTGATGTATGGTTTTTTTGCATTGGTTGTGATCAAGCAGGTGTCGATTATGACCGATTCGATCGAGGAGGATATAAATGGGACGGTAAAACTTTTGTCCAGAGTGCATTTTTTGCTCACAGTACTAGTTCTGATTGTGGCTATTCTGTGGTTGTAGGTGCTGAGTGCTAATATAATTGTATGTGGGTGTATGGGGTAAAGAAAAGTGAGATTGAGAATTTGTATGATGGGGAGGATGGGCCAGCGGGGATAAAAGACAGGCTGGGATGGATCGTGGGCCGGTTTGGGCGAGTGGGAGTGGTGGAAATAATGGGAGAAAGAGCTTACGTGGGAGCCAAAAATGTAAAAGTAGAAATATTGAAGATGGGGAACAAAGTGATGCTGACGCCTGGGGAAGATCGGGTGCGGGTGTTTGAGGGAAGAGTATCACCTGATCTGAAAATCTTTGTGAATGAATCTGAAGTTGAATTTATAAACTCTAAGCACGAAATCCTAAATCCTAAAGTGAAAAAACCAAGAGGTTTGAGCTTGCCTCGAGTGGATGTGATGAAGTGGGTGGAAAGAATAAAGATGGGATTGGCTTATAGACACGATATGGATGGGGGAAAAAAGATAAAAAAGACTATCTATATAGGATTGGGATTTTTGGTATTGGGAGTAATCTTGTTTGGGGTCGGGGGGTATAGACGGGCGGAAACTGATCTGAAAAAAAGCGCTGATTTTCAGGAGGTAGAGAGTATGTGGAGTGAGTTTGGATCCAACTCTACTGATGCTGGAAAATTGGAAGCTCTGAAGACTAGGGCGGAGAACTTTTCTGGGAAAGATTTTGAGGACAGGGTGAAGACTGTCAGGGAGAAAATACCGGGCCTGATAGAAAAAGCTTATGGAGTAAACCGAACTGAGCTTTCCGAACTTATTGACTGGGGACTGATAAGAGAGGGAATGAGGGTATTGAAAATAAGCCTGATAGGGGGAAAACTGTGGGGGATAGATACAAACGAGTCGAGACTGGTAAATGTGGATATCAAAAAGAAAAGTGGTAGTGTGGTGGCTGGAGCTGACGCTGTTGGAAAGCCGGTGGCTCTCGCTACTTATCCTGGGCGAGTAGTTGTGTTCGGGGATAAAGGAGGAGTGCAGTGTGACACGGGGAATGCGAAGTGTAAACAGGTGATTACTGCTGAGCAGATGGGTGAGGGAATAGTGGACATTGGAATGTTTGCGGGAAACATATATGGAGTGGCAACAGACGGTGAAATATGGCGATATCCCGTGACTGATGCTGGGTATGGAACCAAAATGAAATGGGTAGGGGAAGATCAGGAGAAGGCTGTAGGTGCGAAAGGAATGAGTATTGATGGCAGTATTTGGATGGTAAAAACTCTAAACTCGAAATCCGAAATCCTAAAATATACCAGAGGAGTAAAAGACAGCTTTAGTATAAGTGGACTAGACACCGAGCTGGGACAAAATAGTGTGGTCTACACTTCGGATGAAGTGGAAAAGCTGTATGTCTTGGATCCAGAAAAAGAGAGAATCGTGATCTTGGATAAGACGGGTAAATATGAATCACAACTGAAGAATGAACTACTAAAAGGGGCCACGGATCTAGTAGTAAGTGAGGAAGAAGTGATATATGTTGCAGTAGGCAGTAAAATCTATATCAGTGAGGGTCATTAATCAAAAAGCTAGATTTAACTACGACATCGCGGAGAGGGTTGAGGCAGGGATAGTCCTGACAGGACCTGAGGTGAAATCGGCCAAGGCGGGAGGAGTGGATCTAGGAAATGCGTATGCCAAGATCAGGACATCCAAATTTGGAGCGATGGAGGTATTTAGTATCAATATCCACATCTATCCTTATAAACACGCGGATAACACCAATTATGACCCGGGGCATGAACGCAAGCTGCTTTTGCATCAAAAGGAGATAGTGCAACTGGCTTCAAAAATGAAACAGTCCAGGCTACTCCTCGTGCCTACGGCTATGTATACAAAAGATGGGAAAGTGAAGCTGGAGCTGGGATTGGCTCGAGGGAAGAAAAAGTATGAAAAAAGAGAGAGTATCAAGCAGGCTGATGTGGAGCGGGATATGGAGAGGGAGATGAAGTAATAAACTTGAAAAAGTGGCTTGTCTTTGCTATAATCTGAGGCTAGTTGGGGATGCTAGGCATCGATGACTAAGCCCTTTGAAATTTCAGCAAGCCGAGTTTGAACAACACTCGTAAAACAGGTTCAAAAGTTAAGTGTCGACGCTTTCGTCAACACGGCTAACGTCGTGGCCTCTAGGTTCCGAGTAATCGGATCTGACATGGCTTCCGCCGTCAGCTCCCAGCCTCGCTCCGCTCGCGTTTACGCGTACGCAGCTTAACTGGCATTTCAAACTATTTTCTCGACTGTAGTTTGAAGTGACAACCAATCGAGATGCTTCTAACTAAGATTGATTGATCGCGGTTAGATCAAGAGAAGTCAATCATTTTTGCTAGCTTTCTTAAAAGCCAGACAAGCTTGTAACAACTGAAACTCAATCCTTAATCAGACGAGGGTTCAATTCCCTCCATCTCCACAAATATCACCCTCTTAATCTCCCTCTTACTCTAAGAGGGAGACACTACTTATACTTGCTGAGTGTCTTGGTTAGATTTGATCTTTCCTAAAAAGTGTGTGTCGTGTGGGAAACTGGGCAGATATGTATGTAGCACTTGTGAAGTGGGAATGTGGGAAGAGGAGCAGATATGTCCCTCATGCCGGCGAAATAGTAGGTATGGCCTGAGACACTCGTATTGTAAGGGGCCACTGAATGGACTGACATGCTTGTGGGCGTATGAGGGGCTGACTAAAAAACTGATTTCTAAGGCTAAGTACTATCATCTGTATGACTATTTGGGACAACTAATCACTGATTTTGAAGATAGGGTCGAATTTGAATATATAAAGAGAATTTTGGATGATAAGACCGCCTTCGCTTATAGCTTCGGCGAGGCGAGGCCCGTGGTTGTGCCTGTGCCACTACATCCTAAAAGACTGGCTGAAAGAGGGTTTAATCAAGCGGAGATAATAGCTAAGTTAATCAGTGAATCTGTGAATCAGTTGGAAGTGAGGAATTTATTAATAAGAACAAAGGATACGGGTAGGCAGGTGGGAAGGACGAGAGAGGAGCGTTTGGAAAGTATGGTCAACGCTTTTGTCACCTCACCCCAGCCCCTCTCCACAATTCTGGAGAGGGGACAAAATGTGTTGTTGGTGGATGACGTGTGGACGACGGGGGCGACTATGAGCGAATGTGCAAGGGTGCTGAAAAAAGCGGGAGTTAAAAATGTTTGGGGACTGGTCTTGGCGAGGTGATTATTCAAAGAATTTGTGTTTCTTTATAAAGGACCTGCCCGAACTAGATTTTAAGTATTTTTCGAAGTTGAAAGCAGTGTACTTATTTTCGAAACTGAAATATGCTACCAATTTAATTGGTAATCGATCTGCAGTGGCAGGTACATGACCCTTTTGATGTCGATCAATCCTTTCTTTGAGGTTCTCTGTGCATCCGATATAAGATTTTTTGTCTGAGCAAAGCAGAAGGTAGACATAAGTCATAATAGATTGCCGTCTTCGCTACGCTACGACGAGCCGAAGGCGGAGAGGGCGAGATTCGAACTCGCGAGAGCTTGCGCCCCGTCGGTTTAGTAAACCGATGCACTCGACCACTATGCGACCTCTCCTGTGAGGCTAATTATACTTGTTTGGTATACTGAAAGCATGTTCACCAGTGAAATGTATAACAGACTTTCCGAGTGGACAGGAAATATTTCAATATTGTCTGTAGGCTCTATTTTGGGATCACTTTTTACTGGCCAGCAGGTGACTTTGTTTGGGCTGGTGGTTGCGTTGGGATTTTCTTTTGCGGCTTTGTGGATTAGTTTGCGACTAGCTAGGATAGCAGAGGAAAGGAGGACTTAATATGGGAAATGGAATGGGTGTTTTTTATCTGGCGATAGCAATTTTGTTGGTTGCTGTGGCACTGGTTTATTGGGCAGACGTGATGCGCACTAAGGACAAGAAGCGGAAATAATTTTGTGCGGAGGATGTGGGAGTCGAACCCACCGGACGCTTTCGCATCCATGGTTTAGCAAACCATTTCCTTAGCCGATCGGAATATCCTCCAGAAAGCTGGGCGGGTCCGCTGAGCGGACCAGTCGCCACGCTAAGCGTGGCGGAGGAAGAGGGATTCGAACCCACATGTCATTGCTGACCTCAGTTTTCAAGACTGATGAGCCACCATTGCTCAATTCCTCCAGCCTCAAAATTATACCATTGGAGGCACCCTTCCCTTGTGTTATATTTGATGCATGGAGGGAGGGCGAGTAGAACAAGAAAAAGTTTTGGTGACGTGGAAGGCGTTCTCGAGATTGTATAAAAAGCGGGAAAAACAGTTTCTTACGATCCCGGTCGTGATTGGGGTGCTCTTAGGGATAGTGCTGGCTATTGCTGGGGAATGGATGGCAATTGCGGTCATTGTGGCACTGATTTTTGCTTATTATGTCTGGTCTACGGTGCCACCTGAGGAAGTAGAATACGGAATTACCACGCGGGGGGTGAGAGTACATGGCAGACTGTACATGTGGGAAGCAATGATCAGATGGTGGATCACAGAAAAATGGGGACAAAGAGTGCTGATGATTGACACCCCGGAGGGACTAGCGTTTCGCGTAGTCATGCCACTTGGCGAAATGGATGAAGAAAAGATCGAAGCGGCGATGAGCCGCTATTTGTTGCATGAAGTGCCGGAAGAGACGGGAATAGATAAAGCTGGGAAATGGCTCTCCAAGACTTTTCCTTTGGAGACTAGGTAGGGCTGAAATGGTAAAATTGGGCACGAAGCACCCGTAGCTCAAAGGATAGAGTAGGACTTTGCGGAAGTTCTGATGACCGTTCAATTCGGTCCGGGTGCACCAGGGAGAGGTGCGAGAGCGGTTGAATCGGACAGTTTCGAAAACTGTTGTGGGGCAATAGCTTCACCGTGGGTTCGAATCCCACCCTCTCCGCCATGCTCTCCTAGCTCAATGGATAGAGTGCCGGGTTCCGAACCCGTCGATGGGCGTTCGATTCGCCCGGAGGGCACTAGTGTAGAATCCCTGAATGAATCTGAAAGAGTGGAATGAGATTAAATATATATTGTGGGACTTTGATCTGACGCTTGGAGATACTCAGGAAGTTTTCAGGAAGTGGCATGGTATTGCTAGATTGTATTTAGCATATGCGTTGGGAATAGAACTGAAAGAGGTAGAAAATAGATTTAACAAGTATTGGAGGGAGGGTCATAGAATATTAAACGTAGATCCAGAGGCTCTGATTCCGATTTGTACGGGTGGTTTTAGGAATGCATATCCTGGAGTGGCTCCGACAGTTTGGAGGGAATTTGAGGGACTATTAGATAGAACATACAGAGAGCCAATTAAATTGTTTGACGACGTAATTCCGGTATTCGAGCAATTAAAGGCTAGAAATATCGAAATGGGGGTTGTGTCTCATTCAAGGAAGTGGTGGTCTCAAGACAAGATCGAATGGACTGGAATTGGACCATATATAAAATATGGAAACTTTTTCAATTTGAATGTGCGTTTTCAAAAAGTACCATGGGTATGGAGAGATGGGGCGTATTATTATCGTTTTGATGAAAATAACACAATTGTTGTGGGCGATAATTTGCAGGCAGATGCTAATGCTGCAGCCAAAGAAAATTTTTATGAGGCTTGTTGGTTGGTTAGGAAGAATGAACTAGAAACCGCTCTTCCTATTAGAGAAGGAGTAAAACACGAGAGAGTGGTTACTGTAACTGATTTATATCAGGTGAGAGACCTAGTAATATTGAACAATGAAAAGAGAGTTTAGTGCGGGCGGTTTGGTACATAGAAATGGCAAATGGCTAATCAGAAGACCTACACCAAATCCGGAGTATAGGGGAAACTTGGGATGGAGCTGGCCTAAGGGATGGATCGATCCTGGAGAGAATCTGGAAACGGCCGCTTTGCGAGAAGTACGAGAAGAAGTGGGAGTGAAGGCAATAATTAAAGCTAAGTTGCCGACTATGAAAATATGGTTTGTGGATCAAAATAAAGAGAGAGTCATGAAGTTTGTGACATATTTTGTGATGGAGTGGGAAGAGGATCTCCCCGAAGGCTTTGGAGAGGAGACTGCGGAAACGAGATGGGTCACTTATAATGAAGCCATGACACTTTTGGCTCATAAAAATGAGAAGGAGCTGCTGAAGTTGACTGCTGGAACTTTGTCATGAAGAGATGGGTGTGGGTCATCCTGGTTTTTTTGATGACTTTTGTAGTGGGGATGGGAAATCTGGATCCTGATTTTGGGTGGCATATAAAGACTGGGGAGCTGATATTGGAGAAGGGTTTGCCTTTGACTGATCCTTTTTCTTATACCATGAGCCGGTTTCCGGTTGTTGCTCATGAGTGGCTGACTGATATTGGAATGTTTATCGTTTTTGACAACTTTGGTACTGTTGCTCTTGCTGCAATATTTGCTGGAATAGTGGGACTGGCTGTGGGACTTTTGATCTGGGATTTGGATACTGATTTTTTGCATATACCATTGGTATTTGCTCTGATGACTTGGGTAGGAAGAGCAGGAATAAGACCACAGGTAATAGATTGGGCTTTTTTTGCTTTAATGC